>JALTMZ010000213.1 GCA_027001105.1 Thermococcus sp. | reverse complement strand
CTCCAAAACCTCCTCAACCAAAAGAGTTTCATCATCTGGAATTGTTGAATACTTTGCTTGCTCCCTAAAATAGCTCAAAATTGCTTTAGCAGCTTTTTTATCTATTTTGTACTTCCCCATTAGGATTTGCTCTGCTTTGGGATTGTTTAGGAGTTCTTTAACCTCTTTCCTAAACCTCTGTACGTCTAAAGCCAAGTCAAAGCTCAAAGGCAGCATTTCAGAGAACCAAGCTGGAATTGTTGGCTTTGCTCCTTCTTTAGGCTCCACATAAATTCTATTCCCCCTTGACTTTTTGAACTCGTACGTCCTTCCAGCTAATACAAAAATATCCCCCGGCATTAATCTTTCAGCAAACTCCTCCTCTACAGTTCCAATGAATCTCTTGTCCATTGTATAAACTTCGATTTTAGCCTCATCTGGAATTGTTCCTGTGTTCATGTAGTAGATTGCCCTTGTCATCTTACCCCTTCTTCCAAACTTACCCTCCTTTTCATCGAGCCAGATTTTTGCATAAACCTTTTTCTCCTCAAGCCCAGCATATTCTCCCGCTAAATATCTAAGAACGCTCATGAAGTCTTCAAAGCTCAAGTTGCGGTAGGGATAAGCTCTCCTCACAAGTTTATATGCCTCATCAATGTCCCACACCCTCTCCAGAGCCATGCCGAGAACATGCTGGACAAGGACATCAAGGGAATTCTGCGGGATTTTAATTCTGTCCAATCTTCTATTCCTCGCATTGTAAGCCAAAACGGTGCATTCAACCAAATCGTCCCTATCCAAGACGAGGATAATCCCCTTACTGACTTCATGCAGTCTGTGACCCGCTCTCCCTATCCTCTGCAGAGCCCTGTTTACACTCTTTGGTGAACCGATTAAAACAACTAAGTCAATGCTTCCGATATCTATGCCGAGCTCCAGGCTAGTTGAGCTAACGACACAGCGGAGCTCTCCTTTTTTCAATTTCTCCTCTACTTCGAGTCTAACATCTCTTGAGAGGCTCGAGTGGTGGGCTTCAATTAGTTCTGCATATTTTGGGAACTTTTTCTTAAGATGGTAAGCAACTCTCTCAGCACCGCTCCTTGTGTTTGTAAAGATGAGCGTTGTCCTGTGCTGCTCAATGAGCTCATCCAAGCGCTTATACAAGGCTTCACTTAGTGTTACCGCATCTGCATATACCAAATCCCCAACAACGCTTTCTACTTTGATTTCCGTCTTTTTGGCAAAGGAAACATCTACTATTAAACCACTTCTTGGAGTCCCGTCATCGTTGAAGCCGAAAACAAATTTAGCAACCTCTTTGAGGGGATGAATAGTGGCACTGAGACCGATTCTAACGAAATCGCCGGCTAAATTCTGCAGTCTTTCAAGGCTGAGCATTAAATGGGTTCCCCTTTTGTTTTCAGCCAGTGCATGGACTTCATCGACTATGACGTATTTAACCGTCTTCAGCCTCTCGCTGAATTTTGGAGCATTCAAAGCTATGGCTAAGCTTTCCGGTGTTGTAATTAATATGTGGGGCGGTTTTTTAACCATTTTCTGCTTTTCATAACTTGAAGTGTCACTTGTTCTCACTGCTACTCTTATCTCCGGTAGGTCATAGCCCATCTCTTGAGCAACTTCCCTAATTTCCCTGAGGGGCTCCTCTAAGTTCCTTTTAATGTCGTTGTTCAAAGCTCTGAGGGGCGAAACATAGAGAACGTAGATTTTATCCTCGAGTTTACCCTCCTTCCCCAATAAAATAAGCTCGTTTATAGCAGCAAGAAAAGCGGATAAAGTTTTTCCACTACCTGTTGGTGAAGAAATGAGAACATTTTCTCCTTTGTGAATCTCAATAACCGCATATCTCTGAGGAGGTGTGAATGTTTCAAACTTTCGTCTAAACCACTCCCTAACCGGATCAACTAATATCTCGTAAATTTCCTCATCGGTGTACTCTCTCTGGGCAAACCTTATCATCGGACTAACCTTTTTGGGTTTGATTTTTAAACTCTTCGGTTAGTCTAATAAACTTTTTAAATCGAAAAACTAAACCTCAATTGGGTGAGTTTATGGAGATCCTAAAGAGAGTTATCGAAGAGTTTAATAAATATCATGGGAGTGAAGCTCAGGCTAAAATTATCAAGGCTGGGAGAGATGAGGTTATCATTGAGTTTGACGGTAGCTTTTGTAAAACCTGCGGACTTTACGATTACTTTGAGGACATAAAGTGGGAAGCAATGAACTTTGGATTGAATATTGAGCCCGTTGAAGTCATAAAAAGTGAAGAAGAGTTTGAGAGGGGGAGATATTTAGTGAAGTATAAGCTCAAGAGCGAACAATCTTCTCAACAAGCTCGACAACCTTAGGAACCGCATTTTCGACCTCTCTGCTTAACTTCATTCCCAGCTCAACTTCTTTGGCAACTATCCCTATAAAATGAATCTCCACTTTTGCTAATCTTTTATCTAAAACCATCATTAGCTTTAACCCGTCAACTGCACCCATGAAATGGGCACTTCTTATCTCAGCTTTAAGCTTTTCAAAGACTTCCTCACCCTTCAGATGAATGATTTTTCCAGGCTCAAATTTCTCACTCAGGATTGCATCAATTATTACAAGCCTCTCCTCTCCGTTATAGTAATTTTGGAGCTTGAAAATATCAGTCCCAACTTCAAGGACATTGTATCCTTTTTCTGCTAAAATTCTCCCTATTTTGAGCCCAACACCGTCATCTCTCATGAGTTCATTGCCAAGAGCGAGGATTAAAGTTCTCATAAAATCACCAGAGATAAAATTTAGAAAAGAGAATTTAAAGCTTCACGACATGCACCGAACAGGAGATACATGGGTCAAAAGCCCTAACAACCATCTCTGAAAGGAGCTTAAGCCTATCTGGGTCGTCTTGATAATGCTTCTCCGCCATCATCCTAACGTGACGCTCCATTATTGCCAAGTTCATTGCAGTTGGTGTTATTATGTCAGCATAGCTCACTCTTCCATTCTTAACTTCAAGGGCATAGACTAACAGTCCTCTCGGTGCTTCAGTGATGCTGACCCCAAAGCCGTCTTTAATCTCGACTGCATCTCTTTCCCTGATTGGCCATCTTGCTAAAGTTTCATCAATTATATCGATAGCCTTCTCCGTGAAGTAAACAAGCTCAAGTGCCTGTGCAAGGTTGTTGGCAAAGCAGTTGTCATATCTGAATAAATCCCTATACCTCTCATAGAGGGCTTTCGCTTTTCCATAAAGCAGATCAGCGTTGTTCACGATTCTTGATATTGCACCGACCATAAAGGGCTTCTCCTTGTAGAAGCTGTGCTTCGCAAAGCTGTGTTCAACAACCCTCTCAACTATCCATTCCTTGTAATTCTCTACTGGAAACTCAAAGCCGTCGCTCACTTTTACATAATCTCCATAAATGCCGTAAATTCCGCCTCTTGGCTTAATTGCCATGTGAACATTTTCCTTATCCTCAACTTCCCTAAACTGCTCAAGCTTTGCAAACAACTCCACTGTATATTCTGCCAATGGGAGGATCTCTTTAAGCTCCTTCCTCAATTCTTCAAACTGTGCTCTGCTTGGAAGCTTTCCAAAGCCGCCTAAAACCGCATTCTCCTGATGAATTGCTCTTGAACCGAGGACATCCATAATCTTTGAGCCGATGTTTTTGAGCTTCATTGCGTATTCAATTTCTCTCTTATACCTGTCAACCATGCTGAGTGGATCTGGGTAGCCAAGATAATCCGGAAGAACTAAGAGATACAGGTGCAGTGCATGGCTCTCAATCATATCTCCTATGTAGAGCAACTCCCTGAGCTTTTGAATCTCTTCCCTTGGAGTAAACCCAATAGCTTTTTCTGCGGCTTCAAGGGCTGTCAGCTTATGGGCAGCTGAACAGAAGGAACAGATTCTCGGGTAGACAGCTAAGGCTTCATCAAGCTTCTTTCCGATGGTTATTGCTTCAAAGAACCTTGGACCTTCAATGATGTTAAGCTTCACCTCTTTGACTCCCTCATCACCCATGACTATCTCTATTCCACCTTTGCCTTCAACTCTCGCTATATGATCAACGGTGATTGGAATGTACATCATTCACCCTCCTCAAAAATTTTGTTAACCATTTCCTCGAGCTTTGGATTATGGGCATTGAAAATCCTCATTCTGTCAAGGATTTCCTCTTTTGTGAAGCCTTTCTTCTTGAACTCCCTTGCCAGTGAGTCGAACCATGCAACATCATAACCAACGGCTCCTCTACATCCTATGCATGCAACGCTATAGGCTGGACACCTTGCATCACAGCCCGCAACTGTAACTGGACCCAGACAGGGCTCACCTTTTTCAATGAGAATACAGGAGTTGCCTCTCAGTCTGCACTCGACACACACTGGGTAATCAATGTCCTCCGGCCATGACCCCACTAAGAAGGTTCCCAGTGCATAGAGAAAATCCCTCTTCTCTGGTGGGCATCCATAGAGCTTGTAGTCAACTTTTATAAACTTTTCAACTGGTTCCGCCATCTTTGGCTCAAATTTGACCTTTCCGTCTCCATAGACTGTCTTCCAGAGCTGCTCAAGTTCTTTTTCCTTACCCCAGCTTTGCACTCCGCCATGAACTGCACAGGAGCCAACGGCAACTACGATCTTTGCCTTCTCTCTGATTTTCTTAACAAGCTCAACTTCTTCTTTTGTTGAAACACTCCCCTCAATGAACGCTATATCAACCTCCCTCTCCTCACTGCTATTTCTGTTCAGCATATACCAGCACTCGATTTTTGCTTTATCAATGAGCTGAAGTATTTCATCCATCATGGCAAACTGTAGCTGACAGCCGTAGCATGATGTGAGGGCGTAAAATCCTATCCTAATCTTCCTGTTTTCCATTTCTCCTCACCTCAGTCGAGCAAGCCTGGTGTGGAAATTATGTCGAAGTATCCAAACACTGGACCATCTTTGCAGATGTATTTCCAAGAAGTGCTTGTTCCAACGTTGCAGTGGCCGCATTTGCCAATTCCACACTTCATTCTTCTCTCCAACGTGACGAAAATGTTCTCTGGTCTGTATCCATAGTTTATGAGGGATTCAAAGACTGCCTTGTACATCCTTGGAGGCCCACAGATAGCAACAGCTGTCTTCTTTGGGTTTGTATTGGCTTCAACAATGAAGTTCTGGGGTCTTCCTTTTAGTCCGGGCCATTCAGGATCTCTGGTAACACTTTGGATGATCTTCACATTTTCAGATTCTGCCAAATCTTTCATTGCCTCAAGCTCTTTGTAGAAGAGCAAGTCCTTTCCATAACGAGCTGTGTTGATGAAGGTTATGTTTCCGTACTTCCATCTGTTATCCATTGCATAGAGGAAGACGCTCCTAAGAGGAGCAGTACCGAGACCAGCTGCTATCAAAAGCAAATCCATGCCTTCCCACTCATCAACGGGGAATCCATTTCCATAAGGTCCTCTTACCAGAACTGTATCTCCAGGCTGCAATCTGTGAACAACTGTTGTAACTCTCCCAGCTTTTCTTATACAAAGCTCAAAGAATCCCTTTCTCATTGGTGAGGAGCATATGCTTATTGGAACTTCACCAACTCCAGGAATTGTCAGCTGAACGAACTGCCCTGGCTTGAATGTCCAGGTCTCTGCTATCTCAGGATCTTCAAACCTAAAAAGGAACAGCTTTTCTTTATCTGTGAGCTTGTAAACTTTCAAAACCTTGACCTTTTCAAGAGCATAGGGGTTATCACCATGGACAATTTGAGTGGTGGTCATCATATTCCTTCACCCCTAATATTGCTTGCATAGGCAAACCCTCTCTTTGGGATCTCCTCACTCACTTCAGGAGGACATGATTTCTCTTCAAAACCAAGAATTGTCCTTAAGTTCCTTACAAAGCTTATTCCTGCAGGACAGAAGTATGTACACCTTCCACATCCAACACAGTAGCTTATGCCAAGCTTTTCATTGTATGCATTCTTGCACAAATAGCGGTTCATGAAACGGGATTTCTTAGTTGGTCTAAAGTTATGCCCTCCGGCAACCAAGCCGTGGCTTCTCAGCTGGCATGAGTCCCATCTTCTAATTCTAACTCCAGTATCACCATCAAGATTCGGTATATCCTGAACATCATAACATCTGCATGTTGGACAAGTTAAGTTACAGTTTCCACACCCTAAACAGAGCTCACTCTGCTCATCCCACATTGGGTGCTCCATTTCAAGCTCAAGGAGATAGCGCAGGTTTCCCCAATCTTCATGATATCTGAACGATTGGTGTCTCTTCTTTTCAAAGTCCCTGAAGTTACAGATGTCTTGGGTTGTAACCTCCTCAAAGAGCTTTATGTTCTTATCAACAATTCTGTGTCCCGTTGGAGTGCCGACTCTTACAAGCCATCCATCTGGAAGCTCGTGAAGGAAGAGATCAAATCCGTCATCTGCAAAATCTGTCTCCCTCAGGTTGCAGAAGCAGTATTCATCTGGCATACAGCTTATTCCTATGATGATACCCTTCTCCCTGCGGATCTTATAGTATTTATCTGGGAACTCATCAAGGTATATTGTGTCCATAATCTTCAGTCCAAAGATGTCACAGGCATGAAGTCCAAAAATCACGAAAGGTTCAACGTTCTCAACAACTTCTTCATATTCAGCCTTTGATATGCTGAACTTAAACATCGTTTCTCTTGGCAGGAAGAAGAACTTCTTAGGTGGCATTATGGTTCTGTTGTAATGGAATTCAATTTTCCTGACATCATCTATCTCCCTGAAGTCGTAAAACTTCTCCGAGATTTTTACGGGAGCATACAGCTTACCAAAGTTTTTTAAGCGCTCCAGAAATTCATAAACATTTTCCTGTGGCAGCTTCACATACCTCATAGAGATCCCCTCCCCATGAACATCATTATGCACATGCTCATTTTTGTACCTCCTCAAAGGAAACTACGGTGGGGAATAAAAAAGCCTTTCTAAACCCTTAGCTTGTTAACCAAAGGTTAAAATGTATCTGTTTGCTTCAATCTCCTGTAACTTCTACAAAAATCGCTCTCTGTTGTAGCATATGGTGGAAAAATGAACAGAGTAAGTGGCGAAGGACAAATGATGTTCATTGTTGTTCTTAGATATTCCACCTTTGGTTGAGAAAGCTTCGTTTAAAAAATGCTTTTATAGCCTTAGTTGAAGAATGTAAAATGACACGAAGTATTCATTTGGACATAAAAGCACCTTATAGCCCAAATAAGTACTTAATTGAACAAAGTGATGCTGAAATGCTGAGAAGTGAACTGTGTATAGGATGTGCAGCATGTGCAAATGCATGCCCCTTTGATGCTATTGGGATAGTTGATAATAGCAAAAGGGTAATTCACTTCTCTCCAGAAAAATGCGGCAACTGTAGCTTTGAATGCAATGACGTGTGTCCAACAAGGGCAATAGAAAGAAGACCAGATAAAATAGCCCTGGAATTTGAATATGCCTTCTGCCTCGAATGTGGCAGAAGATTAATGCGAACTAAGAAAGAGGCGGAATATTATGCTCAACAGTTGCTTAAAATGGGCGAAAAAGTCGAATTTGCATTTATCTGTGATGAATGTAAGATGAAAAGGATCTCTTCGGTATCTAACAAATACTCAGGCTACCTGATTTAGGGGGTGAAGTTAATGAAAGGTATGAGGTTCGCTTTCTTATGTAGGGAAAAACCTGAGCCCACAGGGAAAAAAGTGGCAATAATTGGTGCAGGGCCGGCTGGACTGAGTGCCGCCGGGTATTTAGTCTGCCACGGGCATGAGGTTCACATATACGACAAGCTACCGGAACCCGGTGGATTGATGCTCTTTGGGATTCCAGAGTTCAGAATACCCATCTACAGAGTCAGAAAGGGATACGAAGAGCTCGAAAATGTTTTTGAGGTAAAGTTTTTCCCCAAAACCAAAGTTGCCTTTGGAAACGGTGAGGAGGAAGGAGATGAATTTGTAGAGAATGTTGTAAACTTCAATGAGCTGGTTGAAAAATATGACGCTGTTCTTATAGCGACGGGAACCTGGGAGTCATGGATGCCAAACATTGAGGGTGTCGAGTTGGAAGGGGTCTATCCGGCTTTAGACTATCTCTTCAAAATCAAATCAGCAAAGCTCGGGCACATGAGCTGGGATGAGGTTCCTCCAATTGAAGGAAAACGGGTTATGGTGGTTGGAGCAGGTCATACGGCTGTAGATGCTGCTATGGAGAGCCTACTTCTCGGAGCAGAGAAAGTTTACATGAGCTATCGCAGAACAATTAGAGAAGCTCCTGCCGGTGCTTATGAGATAAACCTCCTTAAGCAGAGAGGAGTTAAGTGGCTCGAACTTACGGTTCCTGTGAGGATTGTTGGTGAGTACGGCAAAGTTGTCGCTGTTGAGTTGCAAAAATGTAAACTCGGAGAACCTGATGAGAGCGGAAGGAGAAGACCAATTCCGATTGAAGGCTCAAACTTCCAAATCGATGTAGATTACGTAGTCTTTGCAGTTGGGCAGAGGCCAACACCACCCTTTGCTGAAGATGTTGGAATTGCCGTTGACAAGAAGGGTAGAATTGTAGTTGACTCAAGACATATGACAAGCAGGGAAGGAGTGTTTGCTGCTGGTGACGTTGTTATTGGACCATCAAAGGTTGGTAGAGCAGTGTTAGATGGTCTGCTGGCTGCTGAAAGTATGCATATGTGGCTTCTTGGGAGGTGATTAAAATGGCAAGGAGGATTCTTCACGTTGATTACAGTCTCTGTATTGGATGTGAAACCTGTCAAAGTGTTTGTGATTTCCTCCACCATGGAAAACCGAATATAAGGATTTATTACACTGAATCCGGTTTGCCTATTCCAATAAACTGTAGGCACTGTGAAAAAGCTCCATGTATGAACGTATGTCCATCAAATGCTATCTACAAGGACACCGATGGTGCGGTAATCATTGATCCCAAGAAGTGCATTGGCTGTCTTATGTGTCTTGCCGTTTGTCCCTTTGGTGCTCCAAGCTATGACGCAAGGCTTAAGGTGGTTACAAAGTGCGACATGTGTGCAGATAGAAGGAGAGTTGGTCTGGAACCGGCATGCAGTGAAATGTGCCCGGCAGAGGCAGTATTCTTTGGAAGACCAGAGGAAGTTGAGGATGAAATAAGAAGGAGGACAGCAGAAAAGATTGCAAGGGAGAGGATTTCCTCCACCGTCATGGAAAGTATTGGAAGAATTCTTTGAAAGCATTTATCAACTTTTCGTTCTCTTCTCTTTTTCTTACACTGAAGCGAATGTATCTCGGAAGACCAAAAGATGTGCAGTCTCTAACTGCTATTCCTTTCTTCTTGAAGAATTCAACTGCTCTCTTTGCATCTCCGACATTTTTTATGAAGAAGTTCGCATCGCTTTTGACATCAAGAGCTTTTTCAATGTGTTCCTTCTCCTTCCAGATTAAAGGCAGTGTTTTTTTCAAATGCTTAAACTCATCTCCGATAACGAACTCCAGAAACGCATAGCCTAAAGAGCCAATGCTCCAAGGCATTCTGACGCTTTTAAATGCACTGTCAAAGCCGATGACATAGCCGACCCTGATTCCAGGCAAACCGTAGCTCTTCGTGAATGTTCTCAGCTTTACGATGTTCTCTCCCTCCGGGCTTCTGGCATCTTTGACGAAGTCTATGAATGCCTCGTCTAAAACCAGAAGTGAATCTGTATCTTCCACCGCTTGAATTAAAGGCTTGAGTCTTTTTGGAGAATAATAA
>JALTMZ010000212.1 GCA_027001105.1 Thermococcus sp. | reverse complement strand
GTCCTGATAGCCATGTATGGACAAGGAAAAACAAGAGGAAAGGTTGCTTTAGTCAAAATACATGCAACAACGTCTCAAAATGCTGCAATTTTAATTCTAAATAAACGTGTCTCTTATCCTTCATATGTGTGGTATTACTTAATGAGTAAATACTCTGAGTTGAGGAGAACAGGTATTCATGGACAAATTTCTCATCTCAATCTAAGTTTTGTGAGAAAATTTAGAATTCCTCTCCCACCCCTCCCAGAACAGCAAAAAATCGCCGAAATTCTTTCAACAGTTGATAAAAAACTCGAACTCGAAAGAAAACGGAAAGAAAAGCTTGAAAGGATTAAGAAGGGTTTGATGAATGATTTGCTGACTGGACGGAGAAGAGTCAGGGTGAAAGGAAATGAATATGGATGATCCAAAAGCAATTTTTGGATTAATTATGGCAGTACTTTTTGTTTCAATTATTCTCATTCTTTTTACTCCCATATTTTCTATGTTATCTCAACAACAATGCCAGCCGTAGATCCAGCAAATGCAGCAATTGGAGGCTGAGATCACTGCTTTAAAGCAACAGCTAGAAGAATATAAACAGAAATACAACTAATTAAAAAATGAGACTATAACAAAAGACGATATCAAAGAAATAAAGACACAAATCAATCTCCTAAATCAAAAATTTGACATAGTTAACAACAATTTCATTACTGCCTACAATACTTACTTTTTCTACTTCAGTGTTTCAATCATTCTTAATTTGGCCATAGGGATATACCTCTTTCTTGATTTCCTTAGTTTAGCATTTTTCAACATAGATTTGAGAATAAAGGTTATCAATAAGCTGAAACTCTTAATAAAGAGAGGTAAAAAGGGTTAAAAGCATGAAGGCTGAAACTTTTTTAGAAATAGCAAAGAAGGATCTAGAGGCTGCAAAGTGTTTGTATGATAGGGAGATGTATCCTCAAGCGATTTTCTATTTGCAACAGAGTGTTGAAAAAGCAGCAAAATCTTTTGCACTAAAGATGAAGATGATAGAAGAAGGCGAGTTAAAAGGACGTAAAGGCATCGGACACAATCCATTGAAGATTCATAAAAAGATAGCAGATGAACAAAGACGAAAAATTGAGAGAATTAGGAAAGGTATTGAAGCGATCCCAGAATTAGGGAATGTTAATCTTATTAAACTTATAAATGCTGATAAACAGCATGAGATTTTGAACAAATCACAGGAATTTCTGGATTACCTCAATGCTGAAAAAGTAAAAGAAAATCTAATTTTTCTCGATAATAGAGAAATTATGGATTTTATTGAAGAACTGAATAAACTTGAATCTGAGACCAAAGAACTGAGTAAAAAAGCATCCAGTTTTTCGATTCCAAATGAAGAGTTTAATAAACTAAAGAAGGATATTCTAGACTTCTTACAAGTTCTATACAAATATAAACCACAAGAAGTTGAAAAAGCGAGAAAAGACTTAGATAATTTAAGCCTAAACCTAATGGAAAGACTACTTAATTTAATTTTACACGTAATTATAGACTCATATTTCATTCAAATCTCTTTGTTATATCTCTCAATAATCACCTTTCCACATGCTGTAACTGCCAGATATCCAGAAGATAATCTTAACCCACTTGAAATCTATAACAGAAATTTACCCCTTATACAGTTATTTGAAGGATGTGTCGAAACACTCGAGAAAACGCTAAACAGAATAGAGTATGTTTATAGAACTATAGAAGAGGTAGATCAAAATGTCATTCACAGAAAAATCCCTCGTTGAAGATTACATCGTTGAAAAACTCCAAGGAAAAGGCTGGAAGTTCATTCCAGCAGATGACCTTGAAAGAGATAGCTATGAAGAGCCCTTGCTAATCCCCAACCTGATAAGGGCTTTAAAGAGGATAAATGAAGAAATAGGAATAGGAGATGAGGAAATCAGGCAGGTTTTAAACGAGTTGAAGTTTAAAGGCTCAGGTATAGAAGGAGCTAAGCAGATTCTGAACTTCTACAAGTTTGGCATTCCGGTAAAATTCGAGAAGGAGAGGGTTGTAAAGTACGTTCAACTCTTCGATTATAACAACATCGAGAACAACGAGTTCATTATCAGCAGGCAGGTAATCTACGATGGAAAAGAGAGAATTAGAACTGATATTATGCTTTACGTTAACGGCATCCCCCTCGTAAACATAGAATGCAAGAATCCAGCAAGCTTGTCTGAAAACTGGTTTAACGCTTACAAACAGATAAAGGATTATGAAAGAATTGTTCCAGAGCTTTACAAGTATGTCCAGCTAGGAGTTGCAGCTGAGAGCAAAGCAAAATATTTCCCTATCGTTCCATGGCAAGAAGAAGTAAGAGTTCATGAGTGGAGAGAGGAACTAAAGGACTCCATAGACTCCACAATAGAGATGCTTTCAAGAGATACTTTACTTGACATAATCAAGAACTTCCTCTTCTTTAGAGTTGAGTTCGGGAATGCTACGAAGGTGATAACGAGATACATGCAGTAC
>JALTMZ010000211.1 GCA_027001105.1 Thermococcus sp. | reverse complement strand
ACTCCAGAGAGTTCTCTCCCTCCGCCCAAAGCAAAGGTGAATACATGGTGAAAGATTTTTTGTGAAAATCATACAGCTTCAGAGAGCGAGTATCAAATGCATCAACGCCAAGATAAACGGCCAAAGGATAAAAGAAAGGTTCCAGATCGGTGATTATCATTAAATTGGGGTCTTTTTCCCTAATCATCCTCAGGGTCTGCACAAACCTGCGGTAGTCTTTAACCAAAACCTTTGAATTGCCAAGATAGAGGGCATCAAAGCTGTTGTTAGCCAAAATTTCATCCAAAAACTTCTCAAGCCTTTCAACATCTCTAATCGCTGGGAGATAAAAAGCGTTGAAGTTTGAGTAATCAACTCCAATTAGTCGAGAAAACGCTTTTTCTACAATCTCGCTCGGCGTGTAGAAGCTTATCGGTATGGAAGGAGCCAAATTAAAATCATACTCAGAAAAGTCCTTTGGATAGAAGTGGGAATTGAAGGGAGATAGGGTAAAGTCTACATTCACCAAAGCGGGTGTTCTAAAAGATTTATCCTTTAACCTAACCAACCCCAACCTTCCAGGGCCTTCGTGTTTGAGTATCTCCATGAATCACACCAAGTTGTATCTCTGCAACAGCAGAATTTCATCCAGTGTAAGCTTTTCACCGCGCTTGAACTTCTCCAATGCTTCAACAGCTTTCTCAAATGTTGCGTCCCTCTTTGCCCTCATCTTTGCAACGAGTTTGTAAGCAATTAACTCCTTGTGCTTTTCATCATATTCCATTATTTTCCTCTCAATCTCACGGAGCTGTCTCCTCACTTCCCTAATCTTCTCCCTAAGCTCAACGACTTTCTGGTGATATTCATCCGCCTCCTTCTTTATCTCGTCTGCCTGCTGGTATGCTTTGATCATCTGCTCATGGAACTGCTGGCTCTGATTTGCGAGCTTTTGGATTTCCAAACTTATAGCTCTTCTTGCCTTCTTCAAACTTTCAACTTTTTTCCTGGTTTCTTGGAGCTTCTGATGGAATCTTTCAGCCTGCTGGATTATCTCAAGCTCCGTCGCTAAAACCTGAATCTGGTCAACAATTTGCTTCTCTCTCTCGGGAGTTATGTTGGGATTGGTCTGCAACTCCCATTCAAGCTTGTCAATTCTCTCTTCAATCTTTTCTTTAGGCATCCTAAGCCTTCTCAGTTGATTATATTCATCTCTCTTGGTTCTATATTCAAGGATCTCTTGATAGAGAAGGTCAAGCTTTGCATTGATGTCTTCCCTATTCTTTTTGAGCTCCTGTATTTGCTTATTCACCTCATCTCTTTTCTGCTTATACTCCCTTGCTTTTTGTCTGAGTTGCTTGACCTCATTATTCTTCTCATCTCTCTTCTGTATCCAGATATTCAACTCCTTTTGAAGCTCCTCAAGCTTAGCCTGAATTTCTCTTTTCTCCTTTTCAAGAGCTTCAATCTCTGCTTTTATCCTCTTAATTTCTTCTGGGTCTACTTTTACTTGCATGGTATCTTCCCCTTCCCCAATTTTAGAATAGTTACTCATTCTCTCACCCTTATTTAAGCCTCGCTATGTGAAAAAGTAAGAAGTAAATAAAAACTTTTTGGCTCTAAATAGGGAGCTCATAAATTTGAGTTAATTTAAAACTGCCAGAGTAATGTTTGTTTTACATTATTTATTCTGAGCTTTCCATTGTCAAAAGATGGGCAGAAATAGTGTTTTAAAAAGTTAAAAACTCCAAAGAGATCACATTTTGATTACTTGGGTTCCAGTTTTGCCTTCCAGTGCCTCAACAGCTCTATCAAGTGCAGCAATGACCGCTCTTTCTCCACCCCATTCCACAAATCGTATCGCTGCTAAGACCTTAGGCCCCATGCTGCCTTTCTTGAAGTGCCCCTCTTCATAATACTTCTTAAGCTCATCCACAGTAACTTTGTGGAGCCACCTTTCATTTGGCTTTCCATAGTTTATTGCCGCTCCATTCACATCTGTGAGGATCATGAAGATGTCAGCATTAACAACCTCAGCCAGCTTTTCTCCAGCCAGATCCTTATCAATGACAGCCTCAACGCCTTTAAGCTGCCCATTTTCCTCTATAACCGGAATCCCCCCACCACCTGACGCTATGACAATGAAGCCCTTCTCAACTAAATCCCTGATTATGTCCTTTTCAATTATATCCCTGGGGTCTGGGGATGGAACAACCCTTCTCCAGCCTCTGCCAGCGTCTTCCACAACAACCCATCCCTTCTCTTTGGCGAGCCTTTTGGCTGTTTCCTCATCATAGAATGGTCCAACTGGCTTTGACGGGTTCTGAAAAGCAGGATCGTTCCTGTCAACAAGAACCTGTGTCACAATTGTTGCAACAGGCTTGTAAATTCCCCTCCGTTTAAGCTCGTTTGTTATAGCCTGCTGTATCATGTAGCCTATCTGACCCTGAGTCATTGCTCCAGCAACATCCATTGGCTGAGCTGGAATCCCATAAAGTTGCTGCCCAGCATCCATGTGGAGAAGCAATGCTCCAACCTGAGGACCGTTTCCATGAGTGATTACAACCTCATAATCGTTGTTAA
>JALTMZ010000210.1 GCA_027001105.1 Thermococcus sp. | reverse complement strand
CATAAACACACAGAACATGATTATCTTTAGCAATCTCCTTCTCAATTTGGATAATCCTCTTTCCTTGTGCCCTAACTCCAATAATGGCTGTCAGTTCATAACCAAGTTTTTCATAGTCTAACTTTGGATAAAACCCTTTTAATATGCCTTCTTCTTCGAGTCTCTTCAATCTATTGTAAACGGTGCCAACGGCAACATTAAGTTTCTTGGCAATCTCTCTGTAAGATAAGCGTGCATCTTTTTGGAGCAATGAAAGTATCTTCCTGTCAAGTTCATCTATCATTGTTCTCACCTTATAGAGCTCCACCGCAAAGTTTAAATATTCTTCTCCTACACCTCATACCGGGTTCAAGGACCGGTAGCCTAGCCAGGATAGGGCGGCGGCCTCCTAAGCCGCAGGTCCGGGGTTCGAATCCCCGCCGGTCCGCCATAAAAGTATTTTGCTCTTTTCATAGACATTGTAGATTCTTGGGGTATGACTTTATGCATCATAGATAAAGCACCAGCAGAAAATTTTATAAAATTAACTAAAATTAACTAAAATCTGAAGGTTCTTTAAAACTTGTAAGCACATGAATAAAAATAGAGAATTCTGCGGGATTTTTAACAACAAAGATAAGGAGGTGATGCTGATGGTTGAAGATGCACTGATGCTTTACATAATGACCAGTGTAAAAGAGGAGAACAAAAAGAAAAAGAGGAAATTTTTAGCCTTTTCTCGCTGAACTTTCTCTTTTTGCGAAACTTTTAAATATCCTATTTTAGTAAAATAAAGTTAGAAAAAATGGGGGGTGAGCAGATGAGATACGTAGCAGTATTAGCAAACATAAATGGAAACTTCCCGGCTTTAGTTAAAGCACTTGGAAAAATTGAAGAACTCAAAGAGAATGGATATGACATTGAGAAATATTACATTCTTGGGAACATTGTAGGATTATTCCCATATCCGAAAGAAATCTTGGATGCCCTTGATGATTTGATCAAAAGCACCAAAGTTAAACTAATCCGGGGTGAATTTGACCAGATAATTGCTATGAGCGATCCCCATGCTGAAGGTCCAGATTACATTGATAACATCAGCCTTCCAAAGCATGTTAAGATAGCTCTAAAATACACATGGGAAAAGCTTGATCATGATGGAAGGGAGTTTATAAGAGATCTACCAGTGTACCTCGTCGACAAAATTGGGGACAACGACATATTTGGGGTTTATGGAAGCCCATTAAATCCATTTGGGGGCATAGTACTTCCAGAACAACCAACTTCATACTATGAAGCAATAATGAGACCAGTAAAAGAATATGAAATTCTTTTAGTTGCTTCTCCAAAGATACCAGTGAATGCTATGACAAGATATGGGAGGGTAGTTTGTCCAGGAAGTATAGGCTTCCCGCCAGGAAAAGAGCACAAAGCAACATTTGCCCTCATTGATGTGGATACACTCCATGTGAAATTCGTTGAAGTTGACTATGACAAGAGGATAGTTGAAGACAAGATAAAGAAGGAAGGTCTACCCGAAGAGCTGATTAGGATTCTCTACCATGGAAAGCTTTGATGCCCTCTTTTATTTTGTTCTTCATGATTAACATATAAAGCAAGATTCCAGTGAACAACACTATTTTTGATGTAAAGACTAACAACTGAAGTGGTATTGCAAACAATAGTGGTTTGTATGATTCAGGAGAAATTTTTAGCTTTTTATGACTGAGATACGCTGTTCCACACAATATTGTCAAGTATCCCACTAACAATCCCATTACTGTGCCGTATTCATTAAGCACTCTAATAAGGGGTATCCACGTAATTAACGCTACCAAAGCCCCAACAGTTGCAATAAAACTGCCCTCTTTCACGTATCTTGTGGAGTTTAAAGCAACGATGCTGGGATTGTAAGCTATATAAATTTCAACTGCCAGCAGTGCGATGTAAAACTCATTTCCAAGATTAAACCCAAAAAGAAATGAAATAACTTCCCTTCCGAACAACAAGAGAGCAAAGACAACAAAAGCTGTAAAGGTTGACAGCAGTTCCGTAGTCTTTTCTGCAAGTAGCTTTACATAATTTAATTCTTCTTTCCCGTATTTATATGAGTAGAGCGGCATGATTGCAGATTGTAGCACTTGGGGTAAATAAGTCAGCAGAAATGCTGCTGACAGAGATGCCGAGACCTTACCGGCAATCAGTGCGTTCCCAAGCTTTTCGCTCAAAAAGTAAGGTCCCTGAACTAAAAACACTCCAGAAAGGGTTCCAAGGAATGCGAAGGATGAATATCTAAGTAGAATGTGAAGTTCATCTTTTCTGGGTTTTCCCAGTAAACTCTTTTTCAGGAGATACATGAAAGCAAAAGATGATATTGTAAACAGCAGTGCTATATACGGCAGATAGGGATCGTTAAAATAAAAGCCGGCAACAAAAAATACGAAGCCGATGATCATAATGTATGCATAAATCTCTCCTCTATGGATCCCGTAGATGAAACTCCTAAATGTGAGTTGAACTGCTCTAAGAACTGAAAGAACAGCAAGATGTATGTTCAATGGGGCAAGTAAAATCCCAATCAGTGGA
>JALTMZ010000209.1 GCA_027001105.1 Thermococcus sp. | reverse complement strand
ATGATCAGCTTTGCTCCTTCCATTGCTCTGCCTCCCTAAAGGAAAGTTAAGGGGCTCAGAAGCCCACTCCTGTAACTATCAGTATCAAAGCACCGACAAGACCAAAGATTGCCATTGTCTCAGCCATGGCAGCAAAGATGATGCCCTGTGTGAAAGTCTTGGGATTCTTTGCAACTGCACCAATGCCTGCCGAGGCTATAATACCCTGAGGAATTGCTGAAAGACCTGTGAGCCCAACTGTAAGACCAGCTCCTAAGAGAATTGCACTCTTAATAATGTTTTCCTGAGTTGTTGCAGCAAATTTGAAGCTTCCACCAAGTATTCCAGAGACCAATGCTATGAGGAACAGTGTAATCAAACCGTAAATGCTCTGTGTCATTGGAAGACCTTCGAGTATCAAAGCATTTTTAAAGTTCTTCTCATCCTCCGCAACTGCACCTGCTGCCGCAGCACCAGCTATACCAACCCCAAATGATGATGCTGCACCAGCTATACCTGCCGCCAATGCCATTCCCAAAGCAACATAAACTATTGGATCCATTTTTCAACACCTCCTACCTCAAATTTCAAGTTCCGAAACTTCCCTTCTTGATTTGAAAGGTTCAAACCTTTTACCTTCTCCAGAGTAAAATGTTCCGAAAAATTCAACATAATGCAAACGGAGAGCGTGAACGAAAGCACCTAAGGCATTTATTGCCGTTGAAAATATCTGCCCACCAATGAAAACCACCAGACCAATGGCTATGCCAAGAGGAACTGGACCTATTCTCAAGCCCCATATCATCTGGACAATTATGTTGACAACCATGGCAATTCCTGATGTTGCCAAAGCCAAAGCCATCAATCTTGCATAGCTGAGCCAGTTTCCGACAAAGCCGAAAAAGTCAGATATTGTCATCAAAAGCTTCATTGGAATAGGGAGATCATTTTGAAACTCAGACACTGCAAAAAGAACAAACCCAGCCCCAAAGACAACTTTTGCAACTTCAGCATTTCCTATACCCACCATTGAAAGCGCAAAGAGGGTCACTCCAAGTATTATGAGCATCCATGACAGCTGTTCAAGTACTGCCTCTTTAATTTGCCTGTTCTTAAGTTTGACAATAAAGCCAAGGGTGTATCCAATAAACAGATGAAAAATACCTATCGCCAATGCTATCTCAAGAACGATCAGTGCATCTCTCATTGCATCCAGTTTGCGCCACACATGGAACCCTGCAAGGTCGAGGATATTTCCGAAGTAGCTACCAAAGAATATTCCCATAAGCATCGTGAAAAACGCACTCCACAGCAGTATGTTTGCGAATTTCCATGTTCCATCTTTCAAGTGCTTATGTCCCTTAACGAGGAGTGCTGCAACGGTTCCAATTAAAAGCCCATACATAAAGTCCGTGAGCATAAAACCGAAGAAGAATGAATATGTAAATGCCAAAATTGGTGTTGGGTCGATTTCGTTGTATTTCGGAACTCCAAACATCTCCGTAAGCATTTCAAACGGCGCTATGAACTTCGGATTTTTAAGTTTGATTGGAATGTCCTCAAGCTCTTCTTTAGTTGGCTCCTTGATGTTGATGTAAACTTTGCCCTCCGTAACCCTCTTTATACCTTCCACAACTCTGGGGACATCCTTTCTTGGAAGCCAGCCGAGCATAGCAAAGGTCATGTTTGTTCTGACGAGATTGTTTAAGATGTTTGCTTTGTCCCTTTCATTTTCCATGAGCTCCTGGTAGAATACTACATCATCATAATACTTTCTCGCAAGTTCTTTTGCCTCTTTCTCTGCTTTTGCCAACTCTTTCTCCTTTTCAGTCAATTGGTGCTGATACTCTCTCATAACTTCCCTCGGGGTGCCTTTTCCTTCTGGAACCTCTATACGTTCAAAAGCGTACTTGGCCAGTATTGGATTTGCCCTGTCATAATCTCTTTTGAGAATAGCAAACACAACCAAATACCTGGCTTTAAGTCCCTTTGAAACATATGCAACTTTACCTTCAAGAGTTTTCGTCAATTCTTCTATCAGCGGAGAATACTTGTCCCTATCAACAAAGCCAACAACGATTTCAATCTTCTCGGTTGGTCTGAGATACGAGATATCAATGTTCAGAGCAGATAAAAGCTCAAGAACTGCCATATTATTTTTTATTCTTTCTATTTCTGTGTTAATCGAGCTTATTCTACTCTCAACCTGTTTTATTTGAGGCTCAACTTCTTCTAAAAACTTCTCAACTTCTTTTACAAGGTCTTCAATGCTCCTGTATTTGTATTTCCTTTTAGATTTCATCGGGGGGAAGAAAAACTCCTTAATACTGCTTTTTTTTTCTTCCCTATATGTTTCAAGAAACTCAACTAAGCGGGATATCCCAATGCTGTAAGAAGTTGCTTTACGATAAAACTCATTAGGGACATCTTTTTGAGCAATTTCAACGTCAAGCTCTCTTATTTCAACCACACCTTCCTCATGAAGGTACGTCAAAAGCTTATCTTTATACCTGTTGATACTTATGAGCTCAATCTTAACCATCTCTTCGGGCTTAAACATTTCAGCCCCCTCTTATGAGTTTTATACTCTCATCAATTGCTTTTTCGAGATTTTCAGTTGCTCTCACTTTAAGTTCTTCAAGCTCCTTAGTTCCCTCTTCAATAAGTTTATTAGCTTCAATTTCTCCCTCTTTCTTTTTCTGTTCAATCACCACCTTTGCTTTCTCTTCAGCCTCGGCAATTATTTTACTCTCAAGTTCTTTCGCTTCCTCTTTTGCTTTTTGAATGATGAGCTTTGCTTCCTCTTTTGCTTTCTCAATTCTCTCTTTAGCTTGCTTTTCAGCTTCAACGATCTGCTTAATAATTTCTTCCATGAGTATCATCTCCCGATGATGGATGAAAATCAGGCTCATTTTTGGCTACTCTAACTGGTTTAAATAGTTTATGCCCACATAACATGATACAATAGCCAAGGGATATAAAGAGAAAAGCTAAAAGAGAGATTCTTTTTCATTCTTTTTTCTTTTCAATGAGTGACTTGATCTCTTTAAGCGCATTATTTTTAGCAAATATTACGATCTGTCCCTTCTTTGGGAGTTTAGTGTCACCAGATGGGATAACCAAATTGCCTTTTTCATCATAAATTGCAACTATGAGGGAATCTTTTGGAAGGCCGAGATCCTTTACCACCTTCTCTGCAACTTCGCTGTTCTCATCGATCTTAAACTGGACAATTTCAGCCCCTTCTTTGGGGAATAATACCCTATCAAATCCCGGAGTGACTATACTCCTGAAGATGTAATTCGCCGCTATCTCCTCAGGGCTTATAACGAAGTCAAAGTATCTTTTGAGATCCTCAACTCTCTCAAAGACTTCTTTGTTCTTCGGATTGCTGACCCTTAAGATCGTTGTAACTTTTGGATTTAGGTGCTTTGCCAAAATGCAGGCAAGGAGATTCGCATCGTCTCTTCCAGTTAAAGCAGCGAAAGCATCAGCCTGCTTTATATTTGCCTCCTCAAGAGTTTTCTGATCGGTTGCATCTCCCTCGATTACAAGACCATTAATTAAGAGGGAAAGCTCCTTAGCCCTTTCTTTGTTCATTTCGATTATCGTGACATCATGCCCTTCTGCCTCAAGCATTTTTGCAACAAGATAGCCAACCCTGCCTGCTCCCATTATTACAACGAACATCCAATCACCTCTTTTCCCCAATGAGGAACTTTGCTATCTCCGCATATGCCGGTCTCGTTATAAGTATTCCAATCATGACACCAAGTATTGTTGTAAATGCAAATCCTCTCAGTCCTCCAACGAAGAACTTGAAGAGAAAGCTCATTGCTACGACTGTTGTCGTTGCCGATGCCAATATGACAAAAAATGCCCTACCCATTCTCTTGAGTATGCTGCTTCTCTTGACGATCTTTTCTCTCCCCCTCCTTCCCAAGAGCTCATCAGTTATAACTATCTGCTGATCAACTCCTGTTCCTATGGCTGCTATTATTCCTGCAATACTCGGAAGATCAAGATTCCATTTGATTAATGCAGCAATTCCAAGGATTATTATTACCTCGCTCAGACTTGTAAATGTCACAGGTATGGCTATCTTAAGCTTCCTGTAGTGAAGCCAGATTATAAGTCCAACAACAACCAAAGCAGCTATACCGGCAATTAGAACCTGCCTCTTGAAATTCTCACCAAGCTCTGGGGAAATATACTGGGAACCTTCCACATAGACCTTAACAGGCAGAGAACCACTGCTCAGGACAACCGCTATTACCTGAGCCTCCTGCTGGGCAAGATACTGATTTGGGGCAGTGCCCGTAATCCTGACATCTGTTTGAGGTATTCCCTGGGCAAGACCTGATCCAAGAGAGTATGGACCATACAATCCCAAGGCTCTTGTTATTGTGTCCTTTAAGCTCTCTCCTTGCTGTGGCTCAAAATATCTGACCTTCAGCCCTTTTGCTTCAAGCTGATCCTTAAGGTTTTTATCGACACCAACAAGAACTACAAGCTCCTTGTTCTTCGCAAGGTTTGCTATCTCTTCAGCACTTTGATTTGTATAGGCAATTGTGTCAATGTTAAATGCTTTTTTGATCCTTTCAGTTAGAGGCATGGCATTTGGTGCTTCGGCTTTAAAATCTGTCGTCATGAGATTATAACCATCCCGAGAAACCACAAACAGGGAATTCACTGGAGGATCAAGGAACATGTCCACAGGATACCCAGCTTTGCCCTTAGCCAGCTCTGCAAATTTTTCTGCAGCTTGCTTCGATATTCTAAAGGGAACGGACCATTCATAGTAAGTTCCCTTTGGCTCTATCTGAATTGAAAAGACCTGAACAATATCTTTACCGCTTGCAAACACAACACCCTCAAACTCGGCATAGAATACACCCTGTCTCTCTATTGTTTCTTTTACGCTTCTCGCCTCTTCTTCAGTTACACCGGCAACTTTTACAATGAGATACTGATTGCCCCAAGGCTCAACTTTAATATCTTTCACACCAAGCTGGTTCAATCTTTTCTCAAGGGATATCTTAACCTGTTCCATAGTATTTTGATCCACCGGCTTTTCAAGTTTAACCGTGATGGCAGTTCCACCACTTATATCCAGACCGAAAGTTAAACCGTACGTCAGGAGAGAGGCTATTGAGCCAAGTATAAAAATGGTAAGCAGCAAAATTCTCCAATTGAGAAATAGTTTTTTCCAGTTCATTTTTTACCCCTCCTCTTCTTCTTGGAAGTTTTTGGAGCCTTAGAGGTTCCAGAAGATTTCCGCTTTTCTCTTTCCTCTCTCTTTTCTATGAACCACCTCAAGACACCAGCATTCAAAATCCATGTGTTCATGAAGTCCGCAAGCAGACCGAATATAAGCACTATCGCAATTTCATCAATGACCTTAGCCGTTGAAAACAGCCAGAGTGAGGCTAAAGCCCCCAAAGTAGTTGTGCTCATTGTAAAACCTGTTGAAACAGCCGAAAAGTATGCTTCCTCCACAGTATCTTCTTTCCTCTTGAGCAGTTTGGTTGTCAGAAGAATGTTGCTGTCTACAGAATAACCAATAAGCATCAGCAAAGCGGCAATTGTTGCTTGGCTGAGTTCAATACCGAAGATGCTCATTAGAGCTAAGGCTATCACCATATCTGAAAAGGCTGAGAATATGACTGTGAATGAGGGAACTGGGACTCTGAAGAACAGGAACACAACAATCGCCATTCCAAGGAATGCCAAGGAAATTGCCTTTATTCCCTGTTCCCTTGCCATTGCTCCAAAGGTGGGTCGAACTTCTGATATGGCGTACTTTGCATTCGGAAAGAGTTGCCTCAAAGCCTCTCTTATTTTTTCAGGATCAACTTCAGCAGGAGCATAAACATTTATTCCACTGCTCTCTTTTCCAATTCCTGTGAATTTCTCTACTCTAACGTCAATTCCAAGTTGCTGAGATAGGTATTTAGCGACCTCATCTGGATTTGTATCTACACCGTAGGCAGTTACAACAACACCACCTTTGAGGTCAATTCCAAGCTGCGGAAAGTGAACAACAAGTATTAAAAGTGCCACAAAGAATACAACAAGGGGGTAAACTATCATCTTTTTAGTCTCAATTTCGGTAAGCTTTTTAAGCTTGTCTTTGATCATTCCTTCCACCTCTGGATAATTTTAAAGACTTTCGATTAGACTCTTTTCCATTACTTCGGCGAAACTATTTTAAAAGTATGTGGTATTTAAGTTTGCCCTTGAGTACTCAACTTTAAAAGGTGAAAGCTTAAAGGTTATGTTAGGTGATGCTCATGGACACTATAGGGTATCACTATGTGGTCGAGGCTTCAGGCTGTGATCCCGAAATTCTGAGTGACGCTAACAAAATAAGAGAGATCTTCTTAAAAGCCGCAGAAGCAGGGAACATGGAGGTTAAAGCAAGTTATTTCTTTAAATTCTCCCCCACAGGAGTCAGTGGCATGGTGATTGTTGCAGAATCACATATATCAATCCACACATGGCCCGAGAAAGGCTACGCTGCTATAGACGTCTACACATGTGGAGAAAAGGCTGATCCAGAGAAAGCCGTTGACTACATCCTTGACGCAATAAAAGCAGAATATGCCCACGTCTCAGAGGTGAAGAGGGGAATCGAAGAAGATGACAGCACATTTACACACATGATTCTGACATGGGAAGAAAAACTCGAAAGGAAAAATAAGAAATAAGAATTCACTCCAAGAGCTTTTCAATTTCTTCCTTCAGCCTTTCAATCTTTTCTTTGAGTTCCTCGAATTTAATCTTGTAGGGTTCAAGTTCATCGATTTTCTTTTTAAGTTCCTCGTTCTCTCTGCTTAGTTCCTCAACTTTCTTTTGGAGTTCTTCCTTCTCCTTCCTGAGCTCATCGGCTAAGCCCTCCATCTCTTCAACTTTCTTCTCGAGCTCCTCTTTTGCCAATGTTAGCTCCCTGACAACCTTTTCCAGCTTTTCTACTTCTTCCTCTTTAGCCCTAAGCTTCTCCTCAAGCTCCTTAATCTTATCTTCATCCACTCTCTTCGCCTGCAATTCCATGAGCTTAACCCTTGCCTCACTGAGCTCTTTTTCTAACTCTCTCTTCTCCCTCTTAACTTTCTCAAGTTCTGCCTTTGTCTCCTCAAGCTCCCTCTTTAATTTTTCAATCTCCTCCCTTGCCTTCTCCAGGCTTCCCAATTCAACGGTCTGCTTCATCTTCTCAAGCTCTTCCTTGACCTTCTCGTATTCAAGCTTAAGCTTCTCGTATTCTTTCATCAGCTTTTCATACTCTTCCCTGGCGATTACCTCTTTCAGCCCACCTTTCTCGATCATTTCAATTGTCCTAATGAGCTCGTCAAGCTTACCCTGCTTAATGAGTTCATAGGTTTCCCTGACAAGTTCTCCAGCCTTGCTTTCGCCCCTGAGGTGCTTCCTGATTGTCTGTTCAGTTCTTCCGAGTTCCCTTGCAATCTCACTAACCGTCATTCCAGCCTTTTCCCTCGCAATAGCGCCAGCGGCAACTGCTAAGCTGTCAACCCACGTCAATCTTTCGGCTGGGTCTTTGATGAGCTCAATTACCTCTGGTCTGAAAAGCGTTGCAAATAAGAGGATGCTCTCAAGCTGATGAATTTCTTGTCTTCCAAGAGGGTTGAGTGGAACCTCAATTGTCATCTCCATCACCTCCTCACAGATCTAAAATCCTACCTCTCTTCAGTATCTTATCATGGTAAACAATTATTCCCTTGTCCGTTATATCAAATGGATGCCTCCTCATTGAATGTGATGTTCCTCTCATCTTCCAGACGATCAATGATCTCTTAAGCTCACCATCAATCTCATCGAGGTCAAGCCTTATGATGCCATCAACACCGTGCTCAACCCCAGGTCCACCGAATCCTCTCTCACCAACACTGATCTGGCTCACAAAGATTGATGTACATCCTGTTCCAGCCAAAACCCTCTTGAGCTGCAGGATTATACTTCTCGCCATGGCTGGCTTGTTTATGTAGAGTGTTGTGACAGAATCGACGACAACTCTCTTTGCACCAATATCCCTGATGGCTTGTCTCAAAACATCGATGAACTCCCTCAAATCTGTCAAGTCATGGACGATGTATTTTTCGTATTCCTTTGATCTGCCAATTCCTGCTGTGAATGCATCGACCATTGCGAATAAGCCCTCTTCTTCATATTTTTTCACATCCCAGCCAAATTGAGCCATGTTCTGCCTCACTTGGACTGGGTGCTCCTCCAAAGCAACATATATGCCAGGCTCACCCATTTGGAGACCGTTCCATAAGAACTGCTGGCTGAAAATCGTCTTACCAGTTCCTGGCCCGCCGCTCAGTAAAACAACGTTCCTCTCTGGTATTCCGCCGTGGAGTATTTCATCCATTCCCGGAATTCCCGTCTTAACACGTTTAACCATCTTCACCACCCCCATCATCAAAATTAGGTTATTTTAACTTAATCAGAAAAAGCTCTGATTTTAATTACCGAAAGATACTATAAACATGGAGGTATATAAAAGTTACGCTTTTCTATGACGCCGTATAAACTCTCCAACGTCTGTGATGTTTTTGATAAAAGCTCTCTCACTGTTGGGCTGAATTCTGCCAATTCCCAAAATTACCCCATTCTCATCGAAGAGAACAAGCTTTTTTGTGCCTTCCCACACATATTCCTTAATGCCCCTTTTTGGAACATCTTTACCCGTTGTAAAGAGGAAAGCAGCCTTTGGCTTCAAGATGGCATAGTTCTTCTTGATATTAATGAAATAGAAGAACTCAATGTTCGGATAGAATTTCTCCACCAAATTTTCATCAACTTTTATCGTTCCAACAAAAGTCCCAAAGGAATAGGGCTTGAGCTTTAGGTTTTCAATTTCCCCCCAAACTTCCTCGTTCACAGCATAAACATCTCTGAATTTGCCCTCAACAACTGCAAAAAAGCTGTGACTAAGCTCGCCATATTTTTCTGCCTCTCTTAAAATTAAGTCAAACTCCCATGAGGAAGCCCTTCGATATCTAAGCCCCTGCACCATTTTTCACTCAAAATTAACTAACACAATGACCCTTAAAAGGTTAGCTTGAGGTTGTGATATTTGGAGGAGGCACTTGTTCCGGATGAGCCACAATTACCGTGGCGTTCTTGGGCACGTTTTCTTCCATCTTTACATGAACGTAGTAGTCACTCGTCAGCCACTGGGCAGAAAAGGCGCTGAGAAAAGCTGAGGCACTTAGGAGAGCAATCGCCATGACAGAGAGAGCAGGAGATACAGAAACTTCTTTTCCCTTCAGAAAGATTATTAGCCCCATCAGAGAAGACAGTGCCCATGCTCCGAGAATAGCAAATAATACGGGAGTTTCCACGGGGGTTCCCATGAAATAAAGAAGGGCCCAGAGCGATCCAAGTAAGCCAAATACAAAGTAAACTACTCCAAACTTTTTTGCTCTTTTGAAATTCGTAGCAATTCCCAAATAGTAAAGTGAAATTATCCCTAAAGCAAAGTAAGCAAGTACAAAGAACGGTAAAGCCCATGCAATACGTCGATAAGCAGAACTTGGAACGATGGTGGAAAACATAACTGGCACAAAACCGTAGAACGCAAGATTAATCATTGCTTGAACCATAAAACATGCTAACAAAATGGTGGACTTCCACCTCATGCTAAAAATTAAGAGTGGGGTGTTATATTTACTTTTTGGCTCCGTCTAAAATCTTGCTCAGCCCATCCAAATCAGTCTTATCAAACTCCTCCTTGAATTTCAAACCGAGCTCGGCTATCTTTTCTCTTGTGATGATCTCTTTTCCTTCCCCTATTCCTGGACAGCTCTCATCATAATACAGCCAGAGCTTTTCACTTTTGTATTCGAAAGGCTCCTCATTCTCAATGCCCAGAGGTTTATGGGAGAGCATAAAAGGATAAATCTGACAAACTAAGGGATTGTAGTCATGGATTTTGCATTTGCCCGTCTCTGGATCATGAAAGACGCAGCCCAAATCCCACTCTCTATAAGCCAAGACAAACCTGATTTTCCCGTTTTCAGCTGTGAAAAGAACGAAGTCTTGAGGATCATGGCTATGTTCTGTTATACGTTTTATGTCGTAAAGTGTGAGG
>JALTMZ010000208.1 GCA_027001105.1 Thermococcus sp. | reverse complement strand
CCTCACTGATTGGCGCGCTCTTTGCCTTTCTAATCCTCGGGGAGAGCTTTACTGCGATTAAAGCATTTTTCGGCGTTTTGATGTTTTTTGGGGTGTATCTGTTATCTTTGGAGTAAAGTCGGTTAGAATACATAAGCTGTTATAAGGAAAAGATTATTTAGGGGTTTATATGACCTAATCAACAATCATAACGGAGGTTACTGAAATGGTTGCTCCAGCATCCCTTCCAATAAAAGGTGGCGGGAAAGAAGATAGGAAAGTTTTTGATCCAAAACTCATAAATAGAGCCATCGATGTCGTTAAAACTGCCCTATCTCTTTTTACTGTAGGGGTTCCTTTGATACGAAGGGGTCCGGCAGGTGAAACGCATGTTGATGTCCCAGTAATGTACATGGGTGTTGCTATAGACAGAGTACATTATGATCCATATTTAAAAGCTCCATCCCCTAAGGGGAGACCCGTTAGGGCGTGGAACGTTGAAATTGATCCCCAAGAAGTTCGACAAACAATTGAGGTTGCATTAAAAGAGGCATACGTCATTGAAGCTGCAGAATTTAGGGAGCCAGAAGATGCATGGGCAATTCCAGTGGCATGGAACAGACTCATAATAATGCATGTTAAAGTTTCTTATGATGGTAGGGAGCTCATACCTGATTACGGCCTTACAGAGGAGGTAAGGAGATACGTCATTTAACATCCGGGGACTAATTAGAGTCATAGCACTGTATGCTAAAAGAGAGTGGTTCCTTGCTCTTTTGTTATTACTATATGTACTGCTCTCAATTGTAGATACCTCCCTGCTTGGAAGAACCCTAAAACTCATTGATTATGAAAGCCTTTCAGCGATAATATCTCTCCTTATGGTGTCAAGAGGCCTTGAACTTTCTGGTGTTTTTACAAGAATAGCTCCTTACATCATACAGCTTTCAGATGGTGACGAAAGACGCTTTCTGTTCATCATGATAGTCATTGTATCACTCTCTTCCTCACTTATAATGAATGATACTGCTATGTTCGTATTTATTCCCCTTATTATGACTATGTCTAAGATTGCCGAAATAGACATGAAAAAAGCGGTTAGCTTAACGGCAATTGCTGCAAATGTGGGGTCGGCATTGACTCCTATCGGAAATCCACAGAACATAATCATGTGGAGGGTGTATAGGATTTCTGTACATGAATTCATTCTAACAATGTTTCCATATGCCTTTCTGTGGGTGTTTATTCTGATTCTGTTTGTGTTTATAGGAGGGAGTAAGAAACAGTTTCGAGTATTCACAATGCCAGATGTGAAGATTAACAGAACCCTAATGGTCTCATCTGCAACATTGTTATTTGTAGATGTCGTGTTGATCCAACTGGGACATGCACTGTGGGCACTTCCTTTGACTCTTGCCATCTTAGCAATTGCTGAGCCAGGGGTCTTGCTCTCTATTGATGTTGCATTAATTTTTACATTTGCTTTTATATTCATCGATTTTAAAGAGCTCTCTATGCTCATGCACGCTTTTAATATTTTGCCCCCATTAAAAAGCTCCATAAGTGTAGTTCTACTTTCTGCTGGGTTAAGTCAATTGATAAGCAACGTTCCCGCAACTGTGGTTTTGATCTCTGCAGGAAAACCAGAATGGCTCCCTTTGGCACTTGGTGTAAATCTCGGTGGTACTGGAATAGTGATTGGTTCCCTCGCCAATCTTATAGCCCTCCGAATCTCCGGGATTGGTATAAGAGACTTCCATAAATACTCTATTCCTTACTTCCTGATTGCTCTGGGGATTTCTATTCTGGTAGTCTTTGTGTAGTCTTTCAATATGTTTTGGAATGGAAAGGTTTATAAAACATTTGCACAATTGCTCAAATGTAGAGGTGATGAAAAATGACAGAAGTGTGTAAGGTGTATGAAGAACATCTTGATAAAATTCTCAAAGCCAGAGAAAAACTGCCTGAGGAGGAGTTAATCTTGGAAATCTCGGATTTTTTTGATGCATTGGGGAATCCAACGAGGCTTAAAATACTCTTCGCTCTCCTTGAAGATGAGCTTTGCACATGTGATCTTTCCAACATCACGGGCCTTTCAGTCTCAGCTATTTCTCACCAGTTAAGAATCCTGAAGGACAGGAAAATCGTTACCTACAGGAAAGACGGTAAGAACGTCTTCTACAGGCTGGATGACGAGCATATAAGGGAGATTTTGAAGGTCGCGTTAAAGCACATGGAGGAATAATCATGCCAAAGAAGCTTAAATTGGAGGGACTTGACTGCGCAAGCTGTGCTTATGAAATAGAGGAAGCTTTAAAGAAGGAGGGCTTCGAGTTCGCCCTGGTCAACTTCACCACCAAAGAAGCCATAATAGAAGGGGACATCGAGAAGGCAAAGGAGATAATAAAGAGAGTTGAGCCAGGGGTTAAGATCATCGAAAAGAAGGAGCATGAGCATGAACACGATCATCACGACCACGACGACCCGAAGAAGATGCTCTACTTCATAGTCCCCTCGCTCCTGCTGTTTGCCATAGGGATAGTCCTGAGGTACTACTACAACTACGACAACGCCTTTGTGTTCGGGATATTTGTGGTGAGCTACCTGCTCGTTGGATG
>JALTMZ010000207.1 GCA_027001105.1 Thermococcus sp. | reverse complement strand
ACATACGGATACTCGCTGAGTTTCTCAGGAGATATTTCAGGTTTTATTGGAAATTTTGACAAGATATTTCTGAGAGGAGTTGATATCACATCCAGTGACCCTATTCCTGAAATGCTGTTCATGCTGTATCAGATGATGTTTGCAGGGGTGACGCTTGCGATAATCACATCGGCAATGGCTGAAAGGATTAGGGTTTCATCATTCCTTCTTTTCAGTGTGCTCTGGCTGACATTTGTTTACATTCCATTTGCACACTGGCTCTGGGGGAATGGATTCCTTGCAAGAATTGGGGCACTTGACTTTGCTGGAGGGATGGTTGTTCATGTGAGCTCAGGATTTGGAGCATTAGCACTGGCTTTCCTGCTTGGAAAAAGATACGGATATGGAGAACATTCAATTGAGCCCCACAACATTCCCATCACCCTGATAGGACTTGCTTTACTCTGGTTTGGATGGTTTGGATTTAATGGAGGTAGTGCACTGCAAGCCAATGAAATTGCAGTAAATGCAATTGTGGTTACATTTGTAGCCTCATGTTTTGCAGGGTTAACCTGGATGACTGTAAGCTGGATAAAAGGTAAACCCGGAAGCCTTGGAATTGCAAGTGGAATTATAGCAGGTCTTGCATCAATAACTCCAGCAGCAGGATTTGTGGATGTTTTTGGTGCTGTATTCATTGGTATTGTTTCCGGAATTCTCTGCTTTATCGCCCTTGATTTCAGAATAAAGAAAGGAATAGACGAAAGTCTTGATGCCTGGGCAATACACGGTGTTGGTGGTGTGTTTGGTAGTCTGGCTCTGGGGATATTTGCAAATCCTTCAATTTCAGGATACTCAGGACTTCTATATGGAAATTCCGGACTTTTCGCCTCACAGATAATTGCAGTTCTTACAACAGCTGTGTACGCATTTGTTGTGACATTTGCTGTTGGCAAGGTGACAGACATTTTAATACCAATACGAGTGACAACAGATGAAGAGTATGTGGGTCTTGATATCTCACAGCATGGAGAGGTGGGTTACGCATGAAAATGGTTATTGCCATAATACGCCCCGAAAAATTTGAGGCTGTTGAGGACGCTCTGGCAGAAAGGGGATATCTCGGAATGACAGTCACTGAGGTAAAGGGTAGGGGAGAGCAGAAAGGAATAAAGTTGCAATATAGAGGAACGACGATAGAGGTTGATCTTCTCCCAAAAATAAAACTGGAGATAATTATCGAAGAGGATCACGTTGATGAGGTAATAGACATAATATGTCAGAACGCAAGAACAGGAAAATACGGAGATGGAAGAATATTCGTCCTTCCTGTTGAAAAGTCAGTGAGAATAAGGACAGGAGAGATCAATGGAATTCCTGATGTGTGATTTTTCTTATTTTTTCTGAATTCCCAACAAAAAAACCAATAAAATTTATATGAAGCCACATTCAGCAGAATTCGATGAAAGTCCTTGTTGCAAGCAGTATTGCAGTGGAGGCAATTGAGAAGATGAAAAGTGCAGGGATGGAAGTTGATGTGAGAACAGGGATAGGTGAGAGGGAACTTGAAAGCATAATCGCTGACTATGATGCCCTTATCGTGAGAAGCTCGCCGAGAGTTTCAAAGAGAGTTATTGAAAAGGGTGAAAAGCTGAGGATCATAGGAAGGGCAGGAGTTGGTGTTGATAACATAGATGTTGAGGTGGCAACGCAGAGAGGAATCATTGTCGTGAATACTCCCGGTGGAAATACTATCTCAACAGCTGAACTGACTCTTGGTCTTCTTCTATCTGTTGCAAGAAGAATACCTCAGGCAGACAGAAGTGTGAAAGAAGGAAAGTGGGAGAGGAAAAAGTTTGTTGGTATTGAACTGAGAGGAAAGACGATTGGAGTTATTGGTCTTGGAAGAATTGGCTATGAGGTTGCAAAAAGAGCCAAGGCGTTTGAAATGAATGTGATTGCTTACGACCCATACATAAGCGAGGAGAAAGCAAAGGAGATTGGTGTGAGACTTGTCTCCTTTGAGGAACTGATCAGGACTTCAGATATACTAACCGTTCATGTTCCAAAAACAAGAGAAACGGAGAATCTAATCGATGAGGAAGAATTTGAAATGATGAAAGATGGCGTTATAATTCTTAACTGTGCAAGAGGGGGAATAATCAATGAGAGGGCTCTAATAAGTGCCCTTAAAAATGGGAAGATTTCTGCTGTCGGGCTTGATGTTTATGCAGTTGAACCTCCCGATCCAGATTCGGAGCTCTTCAAATTCGAAAATGTTGTCACAACCCCTCACATTGGAGCATCAACAAGGGAAGCCCAGACAAATGTTGGGTTACTGATTGCAGAGGATATAATAAATCTTCATCTCGGATATCCTGTCAGAAATGCTGTCAATCTGCCTTCTCTCGGTCCAGAAGAATACGAGTACCTGATGCCGTATCTCACGCTCGCAGAAAAAATGGGGAAAATTGCTGCTGCGAGGCTTGAAGGTGGCTTCAGGAGAGTTAAGATCACATACAGAGGTAAACTTGCTGAAAGGGATACATCCTACCTCTCAAGAGCTTTGCTAAAGGGTCTTCTTGAGTATATTCTCGGTCAGAATATAAATCTCGTTTCAGCAATTCCAATAGCC
>JALTMZ010000206.1 GCA_027001105.1 Thermococcus sp. | reverse complement strand
GTAAAGGAAGTACGCTAAACCCACAAGAACTCCTGCAACCATGAATGGAAGCTTTGAAGGCAAGGACAATCCGCGGTGCCACTTATAGAGGAGGAAGTTCTGGTAAAAGAACAGATATGCCAGCCATCCAAGAATTAACGCTTCAATGCCACTTTCAATGAGCTTTTTATCTTTTTCTTCCATTTTAGCTCCCTCTTTTAATCTCTGTGAGAAAAGTTAAAAAGAAGCATTAATAACTTTTTTGATGAGTCAAAATGAGCGATTACTTCCCTTATAAATCACTGCGTCCAAATCAAGAGGAATTCATTAGGTTAGTCGATGAAGCGGTTAGAACAGGGGAGAACTTGGTAATTGAAGCCCCAACTGGTTTTGGAAAAACAATAAGCGTTCTTGCTGGAGTTTTACCTTATGCCTTGAGCATGGGTTTTAAGGTTGTTTACTTAGCAAGAACACACAAGCAGATGGACAGGGTTATAGAGGAGCTTAAGGAGATAAATAAGATAAATCCTGTCAGCGGTGTGGAGTTTAGGAGCAGAAAAGAGCTCTGTCTCCACTCTTACATTCAAAACTTTGCTCCTGATGCTTACAATGCTATGATTGTGTGTAAAAACCTCAAAAAGCTCCACAAGTGTGACTACTTTGAGAATGTTAAGAAAAAGAAAGATGAATTTAACGAGATTGTTGAGTACTTTCTTAACTCTCCTTCCCAGCCAATTGAGATTCTCAGCTATTCTAACCTCTTAGAGCTTTGTCCTTATGAAGTTACAAGGAAAGTGGGAGAAAAAGCGAACGTGATTGTTGCGAGCTACCTCTACATGCTCAACCCAGTTATTAGGGATGCGTTCATTGAAAGCTTGGGAGTTGATTATGAGGACTTGATAGTAATTTTTGATGAAGCTCACAACTTGCCAAATCAAGCCATTGACGTTTTAAGCGATAAGATAACCCTTAACAGCATAACCAGAGCAATAAAAGAAGCCGAAGAGTACAACGAGCATGAGATTGCAAACTTTTTGAGCATCTTCTTAAAAGGACTGGAGAATATTTATAATGAACGTTTGAAGGATAGGGAAGTTGAAGAAGCCCCCATTCTCCCAGAAAGCATATTCACTCATGTTTTTGGCATTCTTAACATTAGCGAGAGGCTTTTGGTGAGAATCTTGAGAGAGATGGTTGAAATAGGGGATGCAATTAGAGAAGACAAAATTGAGAAGAACAAGCCTCCGCGTTCTTACGTTGGAAGAGTTGGCGAATTTTTGTTGAACTGGCTCTCCCTAATTGGCAGAGAGGACTATCTCTTTATAATGAGCAAGGATAAGGGTTTTTCCCTTGAATTAGTCGCTTTAGATCCTTCTAAAGCTTTGGATTTCATAAAAGATATTCAATCGGCCATTTTTATGTCTGGAACGCTGACGCCTCTTGAAGCTTTTAAAGACATTATGGGAATTGAGAATGCAAAGCGTAAAAAGTTCCCAAGGATGGTCAAGAAAGAGAATGCCCTTGTCTTAGTCGCTAAGGATGTCTCGACAAGGGGAGAAGAGAGGAACCTGGAGCTATACAGAAAAATGGCTGAATACATTGTTGAAGCGGCAAAGCTCATTCCCAAGAACCTTGGTGTTTTTACAGCTTCATACGAAGTCCTTCAAGGCCTCTTATCTGCCAACGTTCATTTAAGAATTGAAGAAGAAGTTGGCAAAAAAGTTTTCATTGAAAAGAAAAATGCAAACTCTAAGGAGAATGACATCTTGGTTAGAGCATTTAAAGAGGAGGCAAAGAGGGAAGGTGGGGTTTTGCTGGGGGTTATGGGCGGTAGGAATAGCGAAGGGCAGGACTATTCGGGAGATGAAATGAACGGTGTTGTTCTGGTAGGAATCCCATATGCACGACCTACTCCGAGGGTTCAAGCCCAAATAAGGTATTTTGAAAAGAAGTTCCCAAGAAAGGGAAGATACTACGGTTATTATCTGCCAGCCCATAGAAAGCTTGTTCAAGCGGCTGGAAGGGTTCATAGAAGTGCCGAAGAGAAGGGGGCAATAATTATTCTGGACTACCGCGTTCTTTGGAGCTCGATACGAAAAGATTTGCCCGACTGGATGAACGAAACCATGAGACCCGTTAATCTGTCGAGAATGAAGCTCTATTTAAGGAGGTTTTACAGAAATTTGTGAAGAAGAAAAGGCTTGAAAGGAAAATCACAGCCATCTCGGCTTAAGCCCTGCCCACTGGCGCATCTTTTCATAAGCGATAATTCTTGGAATGTTGCCCTTCTCTGCTGGCCCTGGGTTCTTCATGTAGAACGCGTTGACTTCATAAACTGTTCCCCACTCTTTTCTCTCAACGGCAATCTTGCCTAACCTGACGAGATCAACCAACAATCCAGCCAAGGCTGGGCTGTCGTTGATTCTTCCAGTTATGACAAGCTCATCTATTGCACCATTGAAGCTGACATACTCGATGTGCATTGCGATGAACTTCTTGTCGCCGAGAGGCTCAAGGAATCCAGTTGGCTTGATGTAGTGCGGTGCATCGTAGCCCAGAATGTCCTTTACAACGCTTGACTTTGTGTACTCTTTGCTCTTATTCCTGTCCTTGTCTGTCAAAGCTAGGAAGTCTGTATTTCCGCCG
>JALTMZ010000205.1 GCA_027001105.1 Thermococcus sp. | reverse complement strand
GAAAAGATACTGTGCTGCTTGTGGATTTGGAAGAAGCAGAAGATTAAGGAAGTACAGCTGGTCAAAGAAGTGGAAAAAAGCTAAGAACGTCCATTGATTTCTTTTTTATTTTGCTTTTCTGTATTAGTGGTTTGGGATAATTCTATAAACCTTTGTTTTAAATTCTAAATTATGAGCGCAAAAAATGACATTTTGAAATATTTAAGATCAAAAGGGCACGATGGAGCTCTTCAGAGTGAGCTGTACAATTTAGGTTATTCCCGTTCGACAATTGCTGAGGCGCTTGAAGCTCTTGAAAAGGAGAAGCTTATCGTGAAAAAGAATATTGGAAAAAAAGCATACAGAATATGGGCTATTGATGAGGCACCATTTCCCATTAAAAATACTCTTAGACTTGGAATTTTAAGGGCTGTTGAGTATCCGCATGCTCTTTTGACGGCTTATGATCTGAGAGAAAAGTACAATGTTAGGGTTTTGGTTTACAACTCTGCCCTTGAGCTTACGAATGCCCTTGCAATAGGAAAGGTCGATTTAGCGTGTTCGCCGTTAATCACTCAACTCCTCTATTCATTGTTAATGAAAAGCATTAAAATTGTCTCTGGTTGTGGATTTGCAGGTAGCGGGCTTGTTATGAGAGGGGAGCTCAAGGAAGGAAAAACCATTGCTTCCTCTGAGCTTTCTACGATGGAGACCATGCTAAAGTTGTTCCTTGAAAAAGGGGGATTGAAGAATATAAAGGTGACATATTTTAAAAATCCAGAGAATGCCGTAAAGTCTTTTCTTAGTGGGGAAATAGATGGGATAAGCATCTGGGAGCCGTATCTAACTCTGCTTAAAAAGAAGGGCTTTAATGTCTATCATTACTCTGAGTATTTTGGAAAATACCCCTGCTGTACCTTGGGGGTTAATCTAAGCTTTTTGGACATTAATAAGGACATTTTTAAAGAATTTTTTGAAAAATTTAAGTACAACACTGAACAGTTGGAGAAACGAAAAGAAAAAGCCGTAAAGCTTATGGTTGAGATTATGGGCTTTGAGGAAAAACTTGTGAGGGAAAGCTTCGGGGGATTTGTCTATGATTACAGACTCACAAAAAAGCAGGTTGAAGAAATGCTAAATCGGTTTGGTCTCAAAGTGTTCAATCTTGAAAAGCTCTTCTTATCGCAAGATTTTTAACTTCTATTTCTCTTTTATCGCTTAGACATTCATCTAAGTGATTGCCATGGATGGTGAATTAAGGAAGAAGTTGTGGGAGCTTGCATGGCCGGCAATATTGGCAAACATCTCTCAAACCCTTGTTAACTTAGTTGACATGATAATGGTCGGACAGCTGGGTGCTCTTGCAATCGCAAGCGTTGGTTTGGGAGCACAGCTTTCGTGGTTCATGATGCCGATAATGTTTGCAATCTCAACTGGAGTTTTGGCTTTAGTTGCTCGTTTTGTGGGTGCTAAAGAGTACGATATGGCTAATTTGACCTTGGAACAGGGAATTTACCTTGCTTTTCTGGTGGGGATACCGGTCATGGCATTTGGATTTTTGTTCGGAGATGACGCACTGAGAATAATGGGAGCCAGTGAAGATGTAATAAAACTTGGCTATGATTACATAAGGATGTATTTCCTATTTTATCCCATCAATTTCATGGGTTTTGCGGCATTTTCAGCTTTGAGAGGAGCCGGTGATACAAAAACACCAATGAAGCTGAGCATCTTAATGAACGTTCTCAATGTTGTTTTGAATTATCTCTTAATTTTTGGAAAGTTTGGCTTTCCAAGGTTGGAAGTTAAGGGGGCAGCATTAGCCTCCGGACTTTCAATTGCAAGGGCTTTTGGTGTTGGAATGTTCCTCTTCTTAAGCGATAGACTTGTTCTGAAGCTTAAGCTCAGCTTTAGATTTGATATTTCACTGGTTAAAAGAATACTCAGAATTGGAATTCCAGCAACAATTGAGAGGGTTATTTTCAGCGTTTACAACTTCATCTATATAAGCATCGTTACGAGATTTGGAACGGTAGCTTTGGCTGCTCATCAAGTTGGCTTGAGGGTAGAGAGCATAGCTTATATGCCAGCTTTTGGCTTTAATGTTGCCACATCAGCTTTGGTTGGGCAGAGCTTGGGTGAGGGAAATCCAGAAAAAGCTGAGAAGGTTGTATATGAATCACTGAAAATGGTAACGGCTTTCATGAGCGTCATGGCTGTGATTTTAATTGCTTTTCCAAAATATCTCGTTATGCCATTTATAACAAAAAGCGATCCCAATTATTGGCAAGTTATCCACTTGGCTGCAATCTATCTCATGATTGTGGGTATAAGCGAAATCCCATTGGGCTGGCTCTTTGTTCTCAGCGGAGCTTTGAGAGGGGCAGGAGATACGAAGAGTCCAATGTATATAACGGCTGTTAGCAAATTACTCTTTAGGATTCTTCCGGCTTATCTTCTGGGATTTGGCTTTGCAATTGGTTCATTCCGCTTTGAAGGGCTTGGGGTTATTGCTGCTTGGATTGCAATGAGCCTTGAGACATTCACAACTGCTGGCTTTTTCTGGTGGGTGTTTAGAAAGGGGAAGTGGAAATACATAAAAGTATGACACAATGTTTATAAGTATGTATGACGCCTATATAAACGG
>JALTMZ010000204.1 GCA_027001105.1 Thermococcus sp. | reverse complement strand
CCTCGAGACCGAGAAGCTCTTGAACAGTCCAGAATTCAAAAAGGAGTGGCCGGCTGTTGGTGAAGACATCAAAGTTATGGGTCTCAGGAAGGGAGATGAGATAGACCTTACCATTGCCGCCGCTATTGTTGACAGCGAAGTTGCCAATCCAAAGGAGTACATGGAAGTCAAGCAGGGAATTTATGACGCTGTTAAGGAATTGGTTGAAGAACATACAAGCAGAAAGGTCAACATTTATGTGAACACTGCTGATGACCCAGAAAAAGACATATACTACATAACTGTCACCGGAACATCAGCGGAAGCTGGTGATGATGGCTCAGTTGGCAGAGGCAACAGGGTTAATGGGCTGATTACGCCAAACAGGCACATGAGCATGGAGGCTGCCGCAGGAAAGAACCCAGTCAGCCACGTCGGTAAGATTTACAACCTCCTTGCAATGCTGATTGCAAATGAGATTGTCAAGCAGATTGAAGGAGTTCAGGAAGTTTATGTCAGGATTCTCAGCCAGATTGGAAAGCCAATCGATGAACCCTTAGTTGCAAGCATACAGATAATTCCAAAGCAGGGCTACAAGGTTGAGAGCTTTGAGAAAGATGCCTATGAAATTGCAGATGAATGGTTGGCAAACATAACAAAAATACAAAGGATGATCATAGAGGACAAGCTGAATGTTTTCTGACTTCCTCTTGACCTTTTAAATTTTGAATAGCAAAATTTTCAAACAGCCGGAACTCGACCATTCTGCTTGAGGATTCTTAAAAGCTTGGCTTCTTGAGCTAATGCCATAGCCTTCTCCCTCTTAACAACAGCAAGCTTTTTTGAAACACCAACTTTTCTTTGGTACATCATCCTAACGAGCTTGGCTTCTTCAAGCATGAGCAACTCTTTATGTTTCTTGACAACTTCCAATTTTTTCTGAATTAACCTCAAATTCTCCATAACGGTTCACCTGAAAATCTATTATTCACTCTCCCCTTAAAAAACTTTCGTTTAATACCTAAGTTTACTTCGACAATCAACTTAAATAAACCATATCTTTAAAAAGCTGAAAGTTAAATTAATTTCAGGTGAGAAAATGATAATTGCAGTGAGCGGAACCCCTGGAGTGGGAAAGACCACAGTTGCAAAACTTTTGGCAGAAAAACTCGGATACATGTATGTTGACCTCAAGAAATTCGCAATTGAGCATGGAATTGGCGAGATTAAAGGAGATGAGCTTGAGGTTGAAATTGACGAGCTGGCATATTTCATTGAAAAAGAGCTTAAAGGAAAAAACGTTGTTCTTGATGGACATCTGAGTCATCTTATGCCTGCTGACCAGGTTATAATCCTACGCCTACACCCAAAGATTATTGGAGAAAGATTAAAGGAGAGGGGCTACAGCAGAGAAAAGATAAGTGAAAACGTTGAGGCTGAATTGGTTGATGTCTGCTTAGTTGAAGCCATTGACGAGCATGAGAATGTAATCGAAGTAGACACCACTGGAAAAACACCGGAGCAAGTCGTTGAAGAAATCTTAGAGCTTTTGAATAAGGGTGTTAAAAAGAGGGTTGGGATTGTAGACTGGACTCAGGTTTATGAGGAAGTCATCCCATACTTAAATTTAGGGGGTGAGTGAGATGGGGCTTGGGTTATGGTTAAGGACTGGCGTATTAATGGCGTTCCTCACCGGATTGCTGATGGCATTAGGATACGTGCTCGGCAGTGAGACAGGGATGATTTTTGCATTTATATTTGCATTAGCTATGAACTTCTTCAGCTACTGGTACAGCGATAAAATCGTTCTCACTTGGTATAGGGCGAGAATAGTTGATGAAATGGAAGCCCCAGAGCTTCACCGCATAGTTGAGGATCTTGCGAGAGAAGCTGGAATACCAAAACCAAAAGTCGCCATAGTGCCCACAGAAGTGCCAAATGCATTTGCAACTGGTAGAAATCCGAAGCATGCTGTTGTTGCGGTAACCCAAGGCTTGCTGAGAATTTTGGACAGAGATGAGCTTGAAGGAGTTTTGGCTCATGAAATAAGCCACATAAAGAACAGAGACATTTTAATCCAAACCCTGGCAGCAGTTTTGGCTGGAGCAATTATCATGATAGCCAGATGGGCCGGCTGGATGCTCTGGCTTGGAGGATTTGGAGGAAGGGACAGGGAGAGTGAATCGGGAAGTGTCTTGGGAGCAATAATTCTGATTATTCTTGCTCCAATAGCTGCAATGATGATTCAGATGGCAATAAGCAGGGCAAGGGAGTATTTAGCAGATGAAAGCGGGGCAAAGATAAGCGGCAAGCCGTGGGCACTGGCGAGGGCACTTGAAAAAATTGAATATTATGTCTCAAGGAGACCTTTAAGAGATGGCAATCCAGCGACAGCTCATATGTTCATCATAAACCCGTTCAGGGGGGTAAGCCTTGCTGAGCTGTTCTCAACACACCCACCGACACAGAAGAGGATTGAAAGGCTCAGGAAAATTGCAGAAGAGATGGGGATGTACTTCTAACAAACTTTGCTGTGCAAAGTTTGATCAAAAATACTCGTCTACTTAACCCTATTTTCTTTTTGTGCTTCTTTTTAGGCTTTTGCAGTACTTTCCACTAACAAGGTCAGTTTTTTGAGTGTTTAACTTCAAGGTGCATTTG
>JALTMZ010000203.1 GCA_027001105.1 Thermococcus sp. | reverse complement strand
AACCTACCATCGATTGTTCCATATCCAGTGATAACGCCATCCGCCGGCAGTTCCATTTTGTCGAGGCCAAATTCAGTGTTTCTGTGCTTAACGAACATACCGATCTCAACAAAGCTTCCCGGATCAAGGAGTTTCTCAATCCTCTCTCTTGCCGTAAGCTTACCCTTTTCATGCTGCCTCTGAACCTTGGCCTCACCACCCATCTGCAAAATCTTCCTCTTCTTTTCATACAGTTCGTTCACCTTTTCCTCCATGCTCATAGAAATCCCCCGTTAGCATTAGTCTAAATTTTGTAGTTTGTAAAGTTTAAAAGGGTTTTTATGATTGCAAAATAATGAACAGATGCCTACAGCTGAACGCTCAAAACCTAACCCTTTTCTTTTAATTTTGTAAAATTATTGCACAGAAATTGCTCAGAAACGCTCGACAACAAAATTAGAAAAATAAAGGATTGAGTGAATTAAATCACAGGTGGGCAATTGGTGTTTCTGCACCACATGCTTCACACTTGAGATAATGGAACCTGCCCTTCTTGGTGATCTTTGTATCTGGTGAACCACACACTGGACAGATAACATACTCCTTGAGGTACTTTTTCATCTTGTTTGCTATGAGATATGGTGTAAATCTACCCTGGAGGATGACTCTTCTTCCTTCAAGGGTCCCTGCGGTAGCCACTTCTCTCAGAATGAACTTAAGCAGGTGATTTGGATCTCTATTCATAGCTTCAGCTATATCCTTGAAGTTCTCTATAATTGTTTTGTTGCCCTCAATTGTAACTATGGCAACTGGAACCTCAAATCTTGATGTGTGGTGCTTAACGTTCTCCGGCAACTCATCGTAGGCTTTCTCCAATAGCTTTTCATAATCGTAATAGTCATATTCAACTTTTTCGATTCCTTTCTCGCCCATTTCAACACCTCCAAAAATGCTACTCCTTCCCCTTTATAACCTTTTCACAGCACTTTATAATATCCATTCCTCGGCTCATAAATTCTTGAATTTGCCTTGAGGTCTTCAATAAGCTTTCTAACTTCTTTCTTGTCAATTCCTGCCCTCATAGCCTCCTTAATTATATCATCTATTGGGGCCCCATATTCTGATTGGTCTTGGAGTGCTTCAATTATCTCCAGCAGTTTATCAACCTTATTTATCTTTCTTGCAGACTTCCCCACCTCAAGGATCGAAATATCCATTACCCCTTCTTCATCGACAGCTATCTGTCTTAAAGTGTATTCCACCAGCTTTATTGCCTCCCTTGCATCTTCTCTTGTAACTATCTCGCTTAAGCGCATTCTGGCGTGTGCCTCAGCTAATCTTATCAATGCCTCAAGCTGCCTCGCAGTAATTGGAATAGGCTTAACACCTTCAGCCTCCGTGGTTCTTTTTAGACCTTTTCTCATTTTAACATAGTAGTGAAGAATTTCATCCATAGCTTCCCTGCTGAGAACGGGATGAATGTTCTTTCTTGCATAGGCTATATACTTTTTGAGCAGATCGTATGGAATCTTCGGCGTTATAGCCTCTGCCTCCCCTTTTCTGACCTTTAAGATATGTGACGCAATTTCAGCATCAAGTTTTTCATTTGGCTCATCTATGAGGACAAATATGAGGTCAAATCTGCTGAGCAGGGTTGGTGGCAGATCAAGCTGCTCTGGAAGAGGCTTCATCTTGTTGAATCTTCCGTGTTTTGGATTTGCAGCTGCAATGACTGTTGTTCTTGCGTTTAAAGTTGCCGTGATTCCAGCTTTTGAAATGCTGATCGTATTGTGCAGTATCAGTCCGTGAGAAACAAAGAGATTATATGGCTCAACGGTAACATCATAGACCCATTTTGAATCCCTGTTTTCAACTTCCTCGACTTTGATTACTTTAATGAATTTGATATTTGAGTTCAATATTTTCCCGATTTGAACAAGGATTTTCTCAGCGTGCTCTACAACTTTTTTAGCCTCACTTAAAACGATTTCAAGTGCCCTCTTATCACCCTTTCTAAGAAGATTCTTCAAAGACAGGGGGGATATGCCATATTTGGAGTATATCTGATACGTTGATATTATCTTGAGAAGAGGTTCGTAGTTTTGCTCTTCTATAACTTGTTTCAATCTTTCAAGTTCAGCTTTTGCAGCATTATAATACTTAAGTAGGATATCCCTTGGAACGTAGTCTCTGTACAATTTAACCCTATCTTTGTGAGAAATCCACACGCGCAGAAGCTTTGAAACTTCTAAGAGCTTTCTCGCTAAGTCGCCCGGGATGATTTCACTTGACCTTTGTACTCCAAATGTCTTTTCGGTTATTCTCATAAGCCTTTCCACACTTTCCTTTTCATGAACGATCAGTGTTATGGTGGTTGGACTCTCATATATGGAAGAACTTATGCCGAGCATTAGGAGGACATCCTGTATATCCTCAGCAAGTGCCCTATTCGGAAACCTTATGCACGGCTTTCCATTAATCATGCTTCCACGGATTTCCCATATTGTTCTCAAAAATTCTTCAAGCTCTTCTCTTTTTAGTTTAAAGACTTTCGCAGGCAGCCTTGCACTCCTCCTAAACCTATAGCTTTGGGTAAACAAAGACAGCGCTAACTCTCTCCCCCCTCCCAACTTCCCAAAGACTGGGTAGGACTTAACTCCAACTGCCAAATTCCCCGGGGCTATCTCATC
>JALTMZ010000202.1 GCA_027001105.1 Thermococcus sp. | reverse complement strand
GCAAAGGGCAGTTCTTTCTTTAAATCCTCGCCCAAATGAGACACAATAATGACGTAGAATCCTTTTTCATAAGCAATCTTCAAGAGCTCCGCTATTATCTTGACAGCAGCTCCGGGTTCTGTTATTGCTTCAAACTCGTCAATCAAAATCAGCTTTCTCCCATCGCTTGTTAATGCTCTCACAAAGCTCTTTAAAGCTGTCTCAAAAGCTCCAGCACCGTAAATAGACCGCTTCCGCTTGAAGAAGAAAAGCTCGTCTGAAACCTCGACCCAAGCTTTCTCTGCATTAACTGGAAAGCCCATATGGGTTAAGATAACTATTTGAGAGATAAGCTCAAGCAGTGAAGTTTTTCCACCACTGTTTGCCCCTGTCAAAATAACGACCCTCTCACCGTTTACACCATTAAACTCCATTGGAACCTTTCCAACTACATAGCTAACCGGCTGAGGATTCCTAATGAACAGATGCCTCCCATTTATGAAAGCGATTCCTCCTTCAATCAGCTCTGGAAATGTGAATCCTTCTGTAAATTCCTTTACAGCCCTTAAAAACTCCAGCTCGTAGGCTTTGTTTATCTCCTCTTTAAGCTTTGGTATGAGGTGTTTTATTTCATTAAGAATTTCACGGCTCTTCAAATACAACTCAGCTTTGAGTTCCCTTTCCAGTTCCCGATGCAAAGCCTCAATGCTCTCTGGATGCACTCCAACAGGATAAAGATTTTCTCGTGAAAACAGTTCAACAGTAAAGTTTAGCTTTTCACTAAGTCTTCTCTCCGCTTCATTTATTTCTTCAAGAATCTCGCTTTCAATTTCGCTGAAGTGCTTAAATATTGCATCATAGTTCCCTTCTCTGAGATCTTTTAGAAATTCCAATAGTTCTTTACCAGTCAAGGTTAGGCTGAATTTCTCAAGCTTTTCTGCTATCTTTTCGTTTAACCTTCTCTCTTCTTCTGCTATCAGCTCGTCAAGGTTTTCAATCAATTCTCTTCGCTTCATTATTTCCTCTAATTCTCCCAGTTTTTCCAAAATTGGCTCGGCGACACTCTTTTCTCCAAGAAGATTACCAATTTGAACCAGAGCTTTCAAAGTCTCTCGATTTTCCCAAAGAGGCATGATATAGAGCTCAGGAGCAATTTCACTTATGCTAAGCTCGACGTCAATTCCAATCCCTACGGTGCTTAAAATTAAATCATATCCCTCCAAAGGCTCTGTTGAGACCTCACACACTCCCAAAGCCTGGGCTTTTTCTAATTCACTTTCGTCAACGACCAAGAGCCTATCGTGCAGAAAATCCTTTTTAAAACGAATTGGCTTGATTTTTACCAATATCCCTTTCAGTTCTGGTATAATTCTTGGAAGATTTTCTTTAAAATAAGCCTGTCTCCTAAGAATCTCCTTTTTGTCATTCGTGGGTTCAAATTCGTCAAGATAAGCCAAGCTCTCCTTAAGCTGAATCCTTTTCTTTATTTCTTCACGGATGCCTTTGTAGATTGCTCTCGCTTCGCTGTTGAGCTTCATCTCTTGATGCTTATCGCAAAAGTTTATGAAGATTTTCCCTCGAAATACAACATAAAGTTTAAAATTTTTAATGTGTACCAGTTGTTATGCTGTTTGGAAAACTCATCAGCCCAAGATATCATTTGAGAATTTGGAAGTTGAAATTTGAGAAAGAGAAAATTAAAGAGGGATTGAGGCTGAGAAGCATCAAGTTCATTGAATTTCACGATGATTCTTATGATGCAGAGCTTAAAGTTGATTCTCTTCTCGCATCAGCAATCGGCGAGAAGTATGTTTACTTGATGAAGTTTGAGGATGGAAATTTACTCGTAATCAGTGAAAAGCCCTTAACTGAAGAGGGAATTCTAAAGCAAGACGCTTATTTGGTTCGTGATGAAGCTACACTAAAAAAGCTAATTTTAAGTCAAAGCTCTAAAAAAGAGCGGGTTCTTATGGAATTCCAGCCCTTTATTGTCTGGTTTCCAATAGCGGTGATTCTGGTGTATCTGTCAAAAAGAATATCGACTTTGGAATTTCTCTTAGCATTCGGCGGGTATCTTATTATAAAGAAGCTTCTCAGGATTTTGGAATACTACATCTTGGGGTACTGCGGAGAATAGGGAAAAGGTGAATTAAAGATGGTTTCCTTTGATCTTCTCAACAACCCTAATGTCATAAATCCTCGTAACTGGATACTGTCCCCTCTCGTCTTTTTCCACGGCTTTCACCATGTCCCAGATTGTAAGTAAAGCGACGCTGACCCCTGTTAAAGCTTCCATCTCAACCCCTGTCTTGTAGTAGGCTCTTACTTCACAAGTTGCCTCAATGTAATCTTCTCCAAGCTCAAAGCTTATGTCAACACCAGTTAGCGGAATAGGATGACAAAGGGGTATTATCTCCCAAGTTCTTTTCACTGCCAGAATTCCCGCTATTTGGGCTGCCGCAATCACGTTTCCTTTTTTAGTTTTACCTTCCCGAATAAGCTTTATTGTCTCCGGTTTGAGTCTTATCTTCCCTTTGGCAATTGCCTTTCTGAACACAACATCTTTATGGCCAACTTCCACCATTTTAACGCCTTTTTCATCCACATGAGTGAGCTTCATGCAATCACCACTTTTTCTACAATAGAAAAGTATTTAAGCTTTGAATTCTTACAATACATCGAAGTCCGAGGTATGGGGGTGATGATATGGATGAGTTCATTGTCGCAACCACCGAGCATGTTCCTGGTTACAGAGTCGTCAAGGTTCTTGGCATTGCACGAGGGGCAACCGTTAGGGCTAAGCACATTGGAAAAGACATCCTTGCTGGGCTTAGAAATATAGTTGGTGGTGAGGTTAAGGAATACACTGAAATGCTTGCAGAGGCGAGGGAAGTAGCCATTCAAAGGATGATTGAACATGCAAAGAGCATGGGGGCAAATGCCGTCATTGGCGTTCGCTTCATGACCTCAAGCATTGCCGCTGGAGCCGCTGAAATATTCGCCTATGGCACAGCAGTTATTCTTGAGAAAGAGTGACTCACCAGCTTTTCTTGTTAATATTTTTTGTTATTCCAATCGAACTTATATCCATAGTAAGCTTTATAAACAAGCACAGCATAAAGAAATGTAAAGCTTACTTTACAGGTGGTGGCAATGAACCCATTTTTGAATGTTGCAGCTAAGGATATCCAAGAGAGCATTAGAAGTAAGAGGCTTGTGATAACTCTTGCATTCTTTGTTTTGGCAGGTGTAGGCATGGCTTATTGGATAAAAAACCTAATGATGAACCTTTCAGTTGGCGGAGGCGGGTTTACTGATGAACAGCTTTTAAGTAACGCGGTTAGAGGGAATCTTCTTTCAAGTGCCAAGAATTTTCTTGCAATACTCTCCATGCTGATAGGTGCTGATGCGATAAACAGAGAAATCGAAAGCGGAACAATAAAAGTAACACTTGGACATCCTATTTACAGAGATCAGTTCATCCTTGGGAAACTCCTTGGAAGGGCAGTTACGGTTATGTTTGGCTTTGCGATTTTTGCTGTGGTGAGCACAGCATCGATGCTCATAATAGGCATTCCTACAAGTTCCGATGTTATATTCACGTTCATAAAGCCGTTACCGTTTTTTATTATGTTCTCCCTCGTCTATCTCTCCCTTGGAGTGCTCATTTCAACGGTGATAAAGAAGCCCTCAACGGCAATTATCATTGCCGTTATATTTCCGGTGTTCCTTGAGATAGTTTATCCAATGCTCGTCTCCATGATCATCGCTTTTAAAACCATTTCCTCAGGGGCTACATCACCTGAAGCAATTCAGGAGATGGTTAGAAAAGTGTACACTTTTCTTATGATACAGCCCGGCTTTCACATGGACAACATTAACAATGCAATATTCTACGGAATGACTTCCTCTCAAATTGCTTCAGCTGCAGCGTTTCCAATTTCTTTACAAGCTCAAGCTCCACCATATCTCGAAGCACTGGGCTTGGCATGGAAAAACATAGTCTTACTTTTTGTTATGATGCTGATTCCATTTGCCTTTGCCTATTTGAGATTCATGAAAGCTGATTTGAGGTGATCCTATGTATGCTATAGAGATTGAAAACCTGACAAAGATGTATGGAAGTCTAAAAGCTGTTGATGATCTTACATTAAATGTTGAAAAGGGTATTGTATTTGGATTTCTTGGCCCGAATGGTGCTGGGAAGACAACCACCATCCTGAGCATGCTCGGTCTTATTATACCCGACAAAGGTAGCATACGAATACTTGGACATGATGTGCTTAAAGAACCAATAAAAGTCAAGAAAAGAATTGGCTTTCTCCCCGAAAATGCAACAGCTTATGACGAACTAACAGCTTGGAAAAATCTTGAGTTTTTTGCAAACTTCTATGATTTCTCAAAGCAGGAAAAAGAAAAACGTATCGAAGAGCTTTTGAAGCTTGTTGGACTTTGGGATGTAAAGTATAGAAAAGTTAAGACCTTCTCTAAGGGCATGAAGCAGAGGCTTTTGCTTGCTCAAGCTCTGATCAACGATCCCGAAGTGCTGATCCTTGATGAACCAACAAGCGGGTTGGATCCTGAGGGGGCTCATTTGGTGAAAAGCATAGTTAAAGAAGAGAGAGAAAAGGGAAAAACAGTCTTCTTTTCAAGCCATATTCTCAGTGAGGTTGAAGAGCTCAGCGATAAGGTTGGAATAATAGTGAGGGGAAAATTAAGGGCGCTGGGAACTCTTGAGGAAATTAAAAAACAGTTCATGGAGCTTGAAGGGTATGAGATAAAGGTGGAAACCAAACAGGAGATTCCAGAAATAGAGCTACCCGAAATTATAAGAATTGAATATCCAACCAGAAATCGGGCAATAATTTTTGCAAAAGCAGATATAAGGGAAGAGCTGTCAGAGTTTTTAGCAGACAAAGGCATTACAATAGTTAGCCTTGAAATAGAAGAGCCGAGCCTGGAGGATATATTCTTAAAGACAATTTACAAGAGGTGAGGAATATGAAGAAGCTTGTATTAAGTGTGCTCATGCTCTTTCTCCTCTTGTTGTCCTCAGCACCGATGATAACCACACAGCCTTGGGTTGTGATGTTCCAAGGAAAAATCAAAGTTGGAGAGAGCCTCCAAGTTGGGGATTATCAAATCAAGCTGACCTTAAGCAAAGACAATCTACCATATATGATCATCTACAAAGAGAACAAGATTAAAGCACTTCAAATGGTCAGATTCGGAGATATTATTGAAGTTGAAAACCTTAAGATAATTCCAGGGAGTTTTGACGGAGAGCAGCTGTTTCTAATAATTCAGTATCAGCCCCAGCTCTCTCAGGAGGTAACTCCCAAAGTAGGACAGAGCTACACAGTTGACGGCTATACCTTTAGGGTTTTAAACATGACAAACGAGAGCATTATTATTAAAATTGATTCGACAGAGTACATTATTAGAAATGGCTCTTATGAGGTTTATGATAAACTGGCATTTGAGTATATTGACGGAAAGCTCCTATTATATGTGGCAGATATTGGGGTTGAAAAGACTCCCCAATTGGAATATGGGATTCATTACACTTTCGATGCAATAACTGTCAAGGCTGGTGATTCTGTTGAAATACCAGTTGAGATCGTCAATAAGGGCAATGACGACATAACATTGCCGTTGAAAATTATTTCTAAGCCATTGAATTGGGATGTCAAACTGACGGATGCACAAAAAGGTTACGAAGTTAGTGAGATAACCCTAAAGAGCGGAGAGACAAGATACTTAAATTTAGCTGTTAGCATTCCAGAAGATGCAAGCGGCATGGGCATAATTAAATTCTCCATAGGTAAAGAGCTTGGTGAGATTAGGATATACGTCCAGCAAAGAGAAGAAATCAGGGTACAGCTTTCAATCCTTTCTATAGAAAGCGAAGCTGGAGGAAAAGTTGCGTTTCCAATTACACTTACCAATTACGGCTCAGATAGGATGATAAATCTTCAAGTGATTGAAAAGCCAGAAGATTGGGACGTCTACTTCCTACTCAATGGAATCAGGATTAGATCCTTTCTTCTGCCCGGTGCAACATCTCAGAGAGCAACTTCTGAAACAATTTCGCTTGTTGCTGAAATTCCAAGAAATGCGGAGCTTGGAAACCATCAAATAAAATTTGCAATAAACAATGCAACTTACTCCTTCAACATTTTCATATACAAGACACATAAGGGAGAACCTGCAAAACTTATGGTAACGGTAAAAGATGAAGAGGGCAATCCAGTCAGAAGAGCAAGAATTCATATTGATAACAGCACTGTCTTCACAGATAGCTATGGAAAAGCTGAGATTGAGCTTAAAGCTGGCAATTACAAAGTGTTTGTGGAGAAGGAAGGTTATGAGAAGTCTGTGGAGGAGGTTATGCTTGAAGATGGAGAAGAGAAAAATGTTGAAATAATTCTCAAAAGACTGCCGTACTATTTCACAGTTGAAGGAGAGGGGGATACAATAACAGTAACAACTGGATCAATAGGAACATACACCTTAACAATAAAAAACTTAGGAAAGAACGACGACACATATGCTCTATCCCTTCTTGGACTTCCATCAGAATGGTCGGGTGAATTTTACTATGCCCAGAGTCCAGTAAGGAGTATTAGGGTGGAAGCTGAGAGCTCGAGGGATGTCATGCTGAGAATCGTTCCCCCATTTAATGCCCAGCCTGGTGAATACAATCTGACAATTGTTGTTAAAAGCTCATCGGGATTTGAGAAAAAACTTCCAGTGTTGGTAAAATTAATCGGGGAATATAGATTTGAGATGTACCCAGAGACGCCAATGATAAGTGTCAAAGCCGGAAAAGAAGGCATTGCATATGTTTCTCTTGAGAATACTGGAACTGCACCAATAACGAACATAAAATTTGAAGTGAGTGCTCCCCAAGGATGGGATGTTAAAGTTGTCCCTCAGGTTATTCCGGAGCTAAAATCGCCTTATATGGAGAAAAGCAACATCAGGGTTGTAGGTATTGGTTCGGAACGGACCCGACTCACAATTACTGTAAAAGTTCCTGAAACCACCCCAGCAGGCACGTACCAGATAACAGTTGCCGGAAAAGGGGATCAAGCACAAGCAAGCACCCAGATTACAGTTAGGGTGACCCAGAGCTCAAAGTCAGCCTACATTGGAATATTAATACTGGTACTAACATTCGGAGCAGTGATATGGATGATGAGGAGGGTCGGTAGGAGATGAATGTCCTAAACATTGCAATGAAGGAGTTCTATACGTCAGTAAAGAGCAAGCGCTTTGTGGTAATACTTGCTGTTTATCTTCTTTTTGTTTTTCTCATTGCATACTCCATAAAGGGTCATTTCCTTGAACTAACTGAACCGCAAGTTAGCAGAACAAACCTTGAACCTTTCGGTGCCGAGGGAGATACATACATGACACCCCTATCAGCTATGCTGCTTCTAAATTTCACCTTCTTCACTATCTTTGGAGCAGTAATGGGTGCTGCATTGGGTGCTGATGCCATAAACAAGGAGGTTGAAACCGGAACAATCAAAGTCCTTCTTGGACATCCCGTTTATAGGGATGAAGTCATAAACGGCAAATTTTTTGGGAATACCTTGGTTTTGACGATCACAATACTGATGGGATACGTTTTTACTATTGCATTCCTTCTTATGATGGGTGTTCCTTTAGATGGTGAATCCTTCTTTAGAGGACTGATTGCCTTTATAATAACCCTCTTATACACCCTTGTGTTTCTCAGCATTTCAATTCTATTTTCAACGATTTTCAAAAAATCCGAAACTTCAATGCTCGTATCGGTAGGCACTGCGATCTTTTTAACCCTTATATATGGCATAATCGTTACTCTCATAGCTGGACACTTAGCTGGCGAAATGCCTCCCTATGGAACGCCTGCATTTGAGACGTGGCGTGAAAACGTTAAGCTCTGGGAGCAAAGACTGCGCTATATAAATCCAACTTATCATTATGCAAAACTCATAATTTTGGTTTTCTCTGGAGATAGAATAACCAACGCCTATGCCCCGTTAAGTGAAGCGTTTTCATTTGGGTTCAATAATTTAGCTATGCTCTTGGTGGCACTTCTGCTGCCATTCGCATTTGCCTATGTAAGATTCATGACAAGCGAGTTAAGATAATCGTTGTTGAAAATTAAAAAGAGTCCAGAGGGAGCTCAACCTTTGGCAACTCCAATAGGCCTCATCCTTGCAACCAACTTTGCAATTCCTGCCTTTGCAACGACATTGACAACGTTGTCAACGTTCTTATAAGCCCCTGGAGCCTCTTCAGCGACAACCCTTAGGCTCGCTGCCCTGATGTAGATTCCTCTCTGCATGAGCTCATTTCTAAGCCTGTCCCCTCTATACTGCCTTGTAGCGGCTTTTCTGCTGAGAACTCTTCCAGCACCATGGCATGTCGAACCAAAGGCTTCTTTCATTGCCCCTTCGGTTCCAGCTAAGACATAGCTTGCGGTTCCCATTGAACCAGGAATAAGCACCGGTTGTCCAACATCTCTGTAAATCCTTGGCACTGCCTCATGCCCAGGTGGAAATGCCCTTGTAGCACCTTTTCTGTGAACAACAACCTTAACTTTTCTTCCGTCTACCTCATGCTCCTCAAGCTTGGCTATGTTGTGAGCAACATCATAAATAATGTGCATCTCAAGATCTTCAGCTTTTTGTCTGAACACTTCTTCAAAGCTCTCCCTTACCCAGTGGGTGATCATCTGTCTGTTTGCCCAAGCGAAGTTTGCAGCAGCTTTCATAGCACTGAAGTATCTCTGTCCCTCCTCGCTTTGGAATGGGACGCTGACAAGTTCTCTGTCAGGCCAGGGGATCCTGTATTTTCTGTTGGCTCTTTCCATAATTCTGAGATAGTCGCTTGCAACCTGATGACCCAAACCTCTTGAACCAGTGTGAACCATCACAACCACTTGTCCCTCGAAAAGACCGTAAACCTCAGCCACTTCTGGATCGAATATCTTGTCTACAACTTGCACCTCAAGGAAGTGATTTCCGCTGCCAAGAGAGCCAAGCTGTGGTGCACCTCTTCTCTTTGCTGTATCGCTTACATAAGAGGGGTTTGCTCCTTCCATTCCCCCTCCTTCTTCCAGTCTCTCTAAGTCTTCACGCCAGCCGTAGCCGTTGTCAACGGCCCACTTTGCACCCTCTGCTAAAACGTCATCAAGCTGGGTCCACTGAAGTCTGACCCTTCCTTTGCTACCCAATCCGCTTGGAACGTTCTTAAAGAGTGTATCAATGAGCTGCTTGATCTTTGGTCTCACTTCCTTTTCTGTTAGATTTGTCCTGATTAACCTCACTCCACAGTTGATGTCATAACCCACTCCACCTGGACTGATAACTCCCTCTTCAGCATCAAAAGCCGCAACACCACCAATTGGGAAACCATAACCTTGATGGCCATCGGGCATGACTATAGAGTACTTGTAAATCCCCGGAAGCATGGCAACATTTGCAGCTTGTTCAAGTGTTCTATCTTGGCGCATCTTCTGGATTAAAACATCATCTGCATAAACTCTGCCAGGAACTCTCATTCTTCTATCAAACTTGGGTATTTCCCATCTTATTTGGTCAATTCTCTTTAATGGAACCATTCTCCCACCCCCAATTAAATTAACTCCTCATGTGATTTAAGAGCTTTGCTTTACAGATCCGGCACTAATTGGGCAATCCAAGTTCCCTCTTCCAACTGCTCAATTTTCATGTCATGGTATGTTATTGCCTTAACCTCTTCCTTAGGCTCATGCTTCTCATAATCTAAAGGTTCTCCATAGGCTTTGGCTTTGAGCTTATACCCTTCTTTGGTTTTCTCAATCTTAACTTCAAAGTCTGAAAATACAAGCCCTTCAGTATCATGGAGAATTAAGAGCTCCTCAAGGAAGTTGTAGAGCAGCGCATATAAGTCCTCGCCGCTAACTTCAATCTCTCTCACTTCTTTTGGTTCGACTTTCCTCACATCAACCATTACGTCAAATAACGCTATGGCAACATTTTCAAAAGCTTCTTCGAGAGTTCTTCCGTATCCTCTAATTCCTATATCTGCGGTATGTTCATAATGCTCCCACTTTCTCATTTTCATTCTCTCACCTCCGATAGGTTAATATTCCTTGGGGGTTTATTAGGCTTGGGTGAGAATATGAGGGAGATAACTCCAAGGAAGATTATCGAAATGAAGGGAAAAGAAAAAATTGCCATGGTGACAGCTTATGATTACCCTTCAGCACTGATAGCAGATAAAGCGGGAATTGACAGTATCTTTATTGGAGATTCCCTCGGCATGGTAGTTTATGGCGAGCCAAATACTTTAAATGTCTCTATGGAGCAGATGATTTACCACACGAGGGCTGTTGCTAAAGCCGTTAAGAGAGCCTTAGTTTT
>JALTMZ010000201.1 GCA_027001105.1 Thermococcus sp. | reverse complement strand
CATGGCAAGAATTCTGGAAAATGTGAAATACTTCATTAAAGGTTTCATCAGCGCATTTAAGCAACAATCTACTGAATATCTTGAGTTTGAAGAAAGAGAGTTAGAAAATGTTTTCGCGCTCCTTCTCATGGGAGCATTTGTCGGCATTCCTTCTCCTCCCACAACACTTGTAATGAGGTTAATGCCACACATGGTCAGGGAAATATACGTTATGCAGCAAAGGGCTGTCAATATGGATGATATTTTTGGGGAAATGGCTGCACTGTTTGAAATCACGTGAGGTGATAAAATGAAAGATTATTTAATTCCAGAAGAGAAGTTCAGAGTGCTATTCTTCATAGGGAAAGGAGGTGTTGGGAAAACAACAAGTGCTGCTGCTACTTCAATAGCACTCGCAAAGAAAGGGTACAAAACACTCATAGTTTCAATAGACCCAGCGCATAACCTTGGAGACGTCTTTATGATAAAATTAAACGACAAGCCCAAGAAGGTGATAGAAAATCTTTATGCAATGGAGCTTGACATGGAAAAACTCATCCAGAGTTACTTAGAACATTTAGAAAAGAATCTGAAGCATATGTATAAGTATCTGACCGTGATAAATTTAGAGAAATATTTTGAAATTTTAAGATTTTCCCCTGGTATCGAGGAATATGCAACCCTCGAGGCAATTAGAGAGATTTTGATTGATGGGGAAAAATGGGATATCATTATTTTTGACACTCCACCTACTGGGTTAACCCTGAGAGTGCTTGCTCTACCGAGAATATCTCTGATATGGACCAACAAGCTGATCGAAATAAGAAGAAAGATACTTGAGAGAAGAAAAGCCATAGAAAAAATACAAGGTGAAAGAAAGTTTGTAATAGAAGGTGAGGAATACAAGCTGCCAAGTGATGAGGAAGAGGATGCTGTAATGAAAGAGCTCAAGAAATATAAAGAAGAAATTGAGTTTGTTCATAAGATAATAACAAATCCCAAGAAAACTACTGTTGTAGCAGTGATGAACCCGGAAATGCTGCCGCTCTATGAGACAGAAAGAGCGTATGAAAGTCTAAACAAGTTCAAAATATCCTTTAGACTGATAGTTCTCAATAAGATACTTGAGCTTGAAGAACTGCCTTCAAAACTTAAAGTTAAGATTGAAGCCCAGAAAAAAGTCTTAGAACTCATAAAAAATAAATTCAAAGGGGTAGATATAGTCAAAATCCCCATGTTTGAAGAGGAACCAAGAGGTCTGGAATGGCTTGAAAAAATAGGAGGAGCAATAATTGAAGATTGACAGAATATATGAGCTCCTTAAAACGGTAAAAGAACCAATAAGTGGGGAAAATATAGTTAAGCTTGGAATAGTCACTAAAATAGTTAAAGACAACGATAAGATAGTGATTTATCTCGATTTAGCTCGGAGAACACCACAAAGCCCATTTGAAATGGCCATTACTTGGACAGTTCATGCAAAAATTGTCAGGGAGATAGTAAAAGTTTTAGAGGACAAAATCCCTGAATTTGAGATAATTGATAGCATGACGTTACAAAGATACTATCCACTTGAGGAGGTTTAAAAATGGATATAAAGGTTTCCCCGGAATTTTTAATGGTGCTCATGGTTTTGGCGGGAGTAGCATCAATTCAGTTCTTCAAAGGACGAAAGCTAAATCTTATGCTGATGCAACACTACCTGAGGGCAATTGAGGATATAATAAAGCCAAAAGATAAAGAATATGTGTGGCTTGGCGGGTATATCGGGTTTAGAGCGTACTACAAGGTTAGTGGGGGCAATATAGATAAGTTTGAGTATACATTAACCCTTCTCCCGAGACAGAGCATATTCTACATGCCAATTTCAAAGTTGATAAGCAGACATGACAAGCTCTATATAGTTGTTAGACCATATTCGCAGATAAAGAGAGAAGCACATTTAATTCAGAAACGCTATTACCGCATAAAACCAAAGATTGAAGATGAGGAACTTCTCCAGAAGGATTTCATTGAGATTGGGGGAAAAGAATACGAAGCTCTCTTTGAAAAACGAAGAGATGTTGAGCTACTTCGAGAATTCCTACAAGGCTTTTCAAAACCAGAAAATGTTAAGCATGTTTCATTAACTCCAAAAACTAATGTATTCTACATTCTCATGAAGCCCGAACCAGAAACAATTCAGGATGACATAAGACACATTGTCAGATTTGTTAACGAAAAACTGAAGGAAAGTCCCTTTGAGAGTTGATTTTTCTTTTTATGTTTTCATTACATAGAAATACCTATCGAGTGAAGAGTGAACCCTCTGATAGTGCTTCTCCAAAACTTCAAACCCTATTTTTTCGGCAGCTTTCTCAGCATTAAAATCAGCCGGAAAAGCTATACTTAGATAACCATCAAGGACTTCGTAGATGCTCTCCAAAGCCTTTTCATACAATTCTTCTCTCTTCCTCCCAGCTAAAGTTGCTGAGGAGCCATAGGGAGGGTCAGTTGCCACTGCTTCAAAAGTCTTATCTGGGAAGATTTTCCTAAGCTTAGTTGCATCTCCTTGCCTTAGAATATAATTTTTAACCCCAAAATATTCAAGATTTATCCTTGCTCCTTCAACCATATCCTTTCGCAAATCAACACCATAAACATTCAAACCCATTAATCCAGCCTCTATTAGAATTCCACCAGTTCCCATAAAAGGATCAAGAATCTCCCTTCTTGCCCTTGCTAAATTT
>JALTMZ010000200.1 GCA_027001105.1 Thermococcus sp. | reverse complement strand
CTCAATTATGATAGGTATCATGTCCAGCTCTTGGACACCTTTAATCTCAATCCTTGCACCGCCTTTAATTGAGACGTTCAGGTCTTGTCTGATTGTTCCCAGACCTCGCTTGACTTTTCTTGTTGCCCTCAAGGCATCACCAATGTATTTGGCAACGACCTTTGCTTGTTCTGGGTGGTGAATGTCTGGAGTTGTTGCAATTTCAACTAATGGAATTCCAAGACGGTCTATCCTGTAAATCACTTTACCATCTTTTCTCTCAATTATCCTTGCAGCATCCTCCTCCAGACAGATTGTTGGAATTCCAACGCTTCCCCACGGAGTATCAACCTTTCCATTCATTGCTATTATCGCAGTTCTCTGGAAGCCCGAAACGTTGGAACCATCAATGACGATCTTACGCATGAAGTGGACCTCATCAACGGGAGTGGCGTTGAGAAGGTACGCAATTTGGAGAGCAACTCTTAAGGCTTCTTCGTCCGGCATATGCGGTGGCTCCTCATCCATGTAAACCAGATCGCTGAACTTGTAGTTCCCTTCGTAAACATAAGTCTTTCCCTTTTTGAATTCCTCCAAAGCTGCTTGGTCAATCTCACCAAGCTCACTCATCGTTGGCCTTAACCTTCTCTGAAATGTAAAATCAACTTCTTCATGAAGCTCACTTGGTACAGGTGAGAATAGTTTTTTGGTGTCAAGCTGTCTGTGAATTTCCAAACCTACTTTAAGACCAAGCTCTTTGTAATCAAGTTCCATTGTCATCACCTCAGATATGTATCAAATCTTGTGTAAGGTGTAATCTCACCTGCATAGTTTGTTAGCATCATCTTTCTGACTTCCTCGAGATTCTGAGTGTGTCCAAGAACCCAGATTAGCTTCACATAGGCAGTTTCTGGGAGCATGTCTTCACATGGAATAACTCCGGCTTTGAGAAGCTTTCTACCAGTTGAATAAACATTCAGATTGACCCTTCCGTAAAGACACTGGCTTGTCATGCAGACAGCAACCCCCTCCTGGACTGCCCTTTCAATACTTGGAATTATGTGAGTTGGAGTGTGTCCCAAACCCGTGCCCTCAATAACAATGCCTCTATAACCTTTATCAACAAGGAAATCAATGATTTCACTCTGCATTCCTGGAAACGACTTTACGAGAGCAACTTTCTCCTCAATCTTGTCATCCACCCACACATCGCTCTCAGTTCTTCTTCTATAATCATCCCTGAGGAACTCAATCTTTCCATTGCTCCAAATCTTTGCTACTGGAATATCGTTTATGCTCCTAAACGCATCTCTTCTTGAGGTGTGCATCTTCCTAACCTTTGTGCCCCTGTGGACTAAGCAATAAGTATCGCCCGTTTCTCCGTGCATGACCACTGCCACCTCTCCAAAATCGGCAGTGGCCATTCTGACAGAGCAGATAAGATTCATAGCGGCATCACTTGAGGGTCTATCGCTGCTCCTCTGTGCCCCGACCAGTATAACCGGCTTTCCCAAATCTCTCAGCATGAAGCTTAATGCCGCCGCAGTGTATCCCATTGTATCTGTCCCATGTCCAATAATCACTCCATCCTCCCCTTCATTCAAAGCCTTGGCAACTTCATGAGCGATTTTAACCCAATATTCCGGCTTCATATCCTCACTAAGGATGTTCATGATGAGCTTTGGTGTTATGTTTGCAATTTCAAATATCTCTGGAACAGCTAAAGCCAATTCCTCAGCTGTAAACGCTGGATGGACAGCACCGGTTTTATAATCAATCTTTGATGCAATGGTCCCACCTGTTCCAAAGATAGTGACATTTGGCAGGTTTGGCTTCTTAGGCAAGAGAGCTTTGAACTCTCTCACTTTTCGTGGCTTAGCTTTCTCAAGAACTTTAATCTCAACTATCTGATCAACAAGAATCCCGATGTTGTAGCCATTGTCGAGCTTTAATGTGAGTGTTTCTCCCTCTGAGAGTTCATAAGGAGGCATTACTAAGCCTCTATAAATGCTGTGATTCCCATTTTCTTTCTCAACAACTTCGACGTAATCTCCTGGATCTATTCCCCTCTCCTTCATAAAGACCTCCACTTTTTTCATGGTATCACCTCACCTCTATCTTGAACCTCGGTTCCTCAATCCATTGAGACTTGCATTTTGGGCATTTAGAGGGAAGGTTTATTTCAGCCCTAAATACGAAGCCACATTTTCTGCAAATTGCAGGCTGAATAAGCAGAACTTTCCCCTCCCTTCTAACAATTTTAGCAACCGCTTTTAAATCTTCAAGAACTGCCTTTTTACTTCCCTTCCCCCTCATGTCGAGCATCGTGGCTAATTCGCTAACGCTGTAATCCCTTTCCTCCAAAAGCTTTATTATTCTCTGCCTTCGAGTCATCATTGGCATCAAAGCTAATTGTGAGCACTAAGATATAAAGATTAAGGTTGAATATGTGATCAATTAGATGCCAAGAAATAAAATTCCTGTTGAACATTTGACAGGTGATAGATGTGATAATCGAAAAGTCAGAAAAAATCTTAGAAAAGCACAGCCTGTGCAGCAACTGCCTTGGAAGGTTATTTGGGAGGTTAGGAAAGAGCACCAACTATATCAGGGGCAAATCAATTAGATTAGTACTCAATATGAAGCGAGAAGCAGAAGGGTTGCCCACTTTTGAGGAGCCAGAAAAATGCGAGCTCTGTGGAAATATCTTCAAAAAGACTGAATATCTTGCAAGGT
>JALTMZ010000199.1:10171-10542 GCA_027001105.1 Thermococcus sp. | reverse complement strand
ACACCAGCAATTATAACACCCAACCATCTCACCAAATAAGAACCAGATAGAAACGCCATTAAAGCAAATGGAACTGCAAGGAATAAAGCTTTGCTAACTCTCATGTCCCTCACCTTTAATTATTAGGTAAAGTTCATAAGCCCTTTTGGCATCCTCCATCGTCACTTTTTCTGGAGCATATTTAGCTTTTTCAAAAAGTCGTGCAAGCTCAACATAAGCGTCGTGTTTGTATCTTACTCTCTCCGCATGTTCCCAGTGAGTCCAGCTTTCTCTGTAGGGAATTCCCAAAATTTCAAGCCATATGACAGCATTTTTGTATAGCTTGACAACGATATCTTTGGAATCTCCGATGAATGAAATTCCTTCTTCTT
>JALTMZ010000199.1:0-10161 GCA_027001105.1 Thermococcus sp. | reverse complement strand
TTTTAGTACTTAAGTCTTTGTAGAATGCAATTGAGAGATATATCAAAGCTACTGATATTATGCCGAAAAATCCATAGAGAATAATTTTTATGTTGGGATTTCCGAGAAAAACTGGATTTCTAAAGTATTTTTCATAATATGAAACGTGGTAGCTTCCATTAACTACGTATACCCCTTGTGTGGTGGTATTATTTGCTATAACTGGAGATAATTGAGCCCTATATGCCATATAAAGCAAAGGTAAAGAAAGCATCAATGTTCCAGCAAAAATTGCAACTATTATTTGCCGATTAATTCCCCCATTTCTCCCTTTTGTGGGCAGACCCTGCCAGCTCAGAAGTATTTGGATAATAATAAAGCCCGCCGCTATCACGATGATTCCAAAAAACAGACCAACCCAATAATAATTTTGTGAACCTTTTGGAATCTCCTCTATTTTTGCCTGACCGCTCATTATAAGCGCCATCAGGAAGGATAACATCAAGAACATTGCCAAGCCTTTTCTTTTCATTTTGATCGAAAATAGTTTATGATGGATAAACTTAAAAAGTTTTACATTGTTGAAAAAGTTAGGTGACTAATGTATGGAAAGGATACCTCAGTTATATGTGGAGTCCTCGTATGAAGAGTGCTTTGATAAAGAGGGAAGAGCTAAAGTTAACTGCATAATCATTCAGGGAAACATTGAAGTGAGACTCAAAAAGGGAGAGAAGATTCCAGAGTTCATAGACATAGAAAGAGCAAAAATCTTGAAAAAAGAAGTTTATGATAGATTTCACTTTTATGTTGATAAATATGAGCACAAAATGCTCTGCGATGCCATAATTGTTTTGCCAGATAGGAGAACAGAGATTAGACTGTACAAAGGCGATGAGTTAATGATCCTGCCTGTTGAAGGTTATGTATCAACTTTAATCGCAGGCGTTGGCAATAGAGTAAGAAAAAGTGATGCATTTGCCGCCGTAACAACAAAAAAGGGTGAAGTTCACTACCTAAAGCCGCCAAAGAACGGTGTTGTGGTCTTTATAGATGAGTTCACAAATAGGCCACATTACCTATATTATCTGCTTCCAGAGGATTAGTTCTTTTCCATCCCTTCCATTATTGCTCTCACATTCTCTTTGATCCTCATCTTTAAAGTATCAAGTTTATCCATGCCCTGAATCGTCCTTGTGTTGTTTGCACTTGTTATTATCAACGACCAAAGATAAAGCCCGTGCTTCTTTTCCTCACTCTGAAACATTGCAAGAAACTTGGTTCCATAAACACTGACTTCCAGAATCTCTATATCCCTGTTCCCAAGCTTGGTTGTGTAGATCTCCTCAACATTGAGCTCTTCAAACTCTCTTTTAAGCATTTCAGCAAAGTATCCCATAACATACAACCTCCAAATATTAGTCATCAGCATTGTATATATACTTTTCCCAAAATTGTATAATATTAACCAAAAACGTTATAAAGGTGTTATCACTATGGGGATTATCAAGAAAGTTTGGTGAAAAAAATGAAAGTTGAAAAAGGAGACTTTGTAGTTTTCAACTACATTGGAAGATTTGAAGATGGGGAAGTTTTTGATACAAGTTATGAAGACATCGCTAAGGAAGCTGGCATTTACGTTGAAGATCGCAAATATCAACCAATAGGTGCCAATGTTGGAGTTGGCGAACTGATCCCTGGGCTGGATGAAGCCTTAATTGGAATGGAAGTTGGGGAAAAGAAAACCATAACAATACCCCCAGAGCTTGGATATGGAATGCCCAAGGAGGAGCTCATCATTAATGTGCCCCGCTCAGATTTTGAAAACGCAGGAATAGAGCCGATTAAGGACATGTATGTCATGACAGACAGCGGGATAGCAAGAATCGCAGAGGTAGGAGAAGAAAATGTTACATTGGACTTCAACCATCCGCTTGCTGGAAAAACCTTGATCTTTGAAGTTGAAATAATCGACATCCAAAAAGCAGAAAAAAAACAGGAAGCTTAAAACCCTAAATACCCAGATTTATAGAACCAGCGAGGTTAAACACTATAACTCCCATAACTGCCAGCACTGCACTGTATTTTAAGCCTCCCAAAAACTTTCCCTCTCTTATTACTCCAATTCCTATCCCCGAGATTATTGCCTGCAAAGCAACAAATATCAAAAGTATGTTTTTTATAGATGAGATTGGCAGGATTACTGAGCCCCCAACACCGCTCAATCCAGCAATCACCTGGGACACAACTCCAAGAATCAATGGACCCACAAAACCACTCGCGATTATGAAGAACATTGTCTGCATTCCAGTTGAAGCTTTTCTCTCCTTTTTAATTCTCAAAATTTCACGAACATCATTACCAACCGAAACGAGAACATCAGCCATTGGTGCACCCCTTTCGAGTGCTTCAATTATAATCATCATTGATCTGTATATCACTGGAGATTTTTTGTTCCTTAGGGCAAACGCTTTTAATGCTTCCACAGTTGGTCTGCCTTTTTTGATTTCTGCAACTGTTTTTCTGAACTCTTCAGTTAATGCTCCGAACTTTGCTGTAGTGAGCTCTTCCAATGCTTCTGAGAATGAGATGCCAGCTCTAAGAGAACTTGCTAAATAGAAGAAAGCATCGGGAAGCATTTGCTCCATGTCCTCAATCCTTTTGACGATCCTCCAATAGGGATATACCCAAATTGTACTAATCAGCGTTACAATAAAAGCTACAACCCCATAAATTGAGTTAAGCATTGACAATACTGTCCCAATGATTATAGATATAAGGAACGACATCAACAGATATTCACTTGCTCTAAAAGCTATTCCTGCAGAATATAAAAGCAGATCATATTTTTTTAAGAGCTTCTTGGGGATAACTTTTTCCGTAATTTTAACAAGATAAGGTGCAATTTTAATCCTGGCCATTTTACTCACCTCGGCTCACTGCGTTTTATCATCACGACCATCAGAAATGCCATTGCTGGAAAGCCAAAAAGCAGTACCACTGCCAATCCTTGAATGGGCATAATCAATCTTTTATTCATTATTGATGCCGCCAATACGGCAACCACAAGCATTGTAGGCATAACGACACTTATAAACATGTAAACGAATGCTAACCCATTGACTTTTTGAACGTACTCCACAAGCCTCATTCTGTACTCAAATGAAAAGTCCTCAGCCAGCTTGTAGAGTATTCCCGATAAATTGCCTCCAAATTTTACTGCCCTCAGCATTTGCTTCACAACTCTGCTTACATTTTCTGATGCCATTCTCTCTTCAAATCTTGTTAAAGCCTCCTCAAAAGATGCACCACCACGCATATCCCTGATTATAAGCTCAAATTCCTCTGAAATCACACCATAATCTGAATTTGCAACTGATAATATTGCCTCTGCAATGCCGACACCAGCACTCAATAAAGATGCTAAATGCCTAAGAACATAAGGCATTGCTCTTTCTACCTCTGCAACCCTGTGTTTCCACACAATTCTGGGGTAATTCCTCATATAGAGGAATCCACCAATGAATCCAAGAAGTGCTAATAACACCGAAACATCCACGGGGAGCATGAGGAGAACTCCAACTAAGAATGTAAAAATACTTGAAATGATGCTAACTCCAATCATCAATGCGACATATTTGTCCTTACTCATCCTAATATTGGCCCTATACAGGTCATACTCCAGTCCCTTTAACGACTTTGTCAAGGATCTAACTGGACCACTGAAATACTTTAATACTGCTTCTGCAATTCTTTCAGAAAAAGGCTTTTGGAGTTCTTTCTCCCTCCACTCTACAAGCTCCTCAATTTCTTTTTCCCTCTCTTCCTTTCTTTCTTTTTCGACTTCCTCCTGCATTTTCTTGAGTACCTGAAGCCTCTCTTGAATACTTTTTCCTTGAGGAATTCGTCTAATGGGCTTCTCACTAAGTTCCAGAGTTTTTTCGCCAATTTTTTCGAAGATATCAGTTATTTTTTTACCAATTCCCAACAGCCACCACCTTAAATAAAGCTCTTAACTTTCTTTGCAAGTTCAGCAGATGTACTTTCTCTCTCAATTCTCTTAAGAAGCTCCTCTGAATCTATGTAGAACTGTCTTATATAGTGTCCGACTTCCTCAATACCTCTTATTCCTCTCTCTATCATCCACTCCAGCACGAGTTTTCTCTTCTCTTTTTCAATTTCGAGCTCAGTGAGGCTTAGTCCAGTATGTTGGGCTAAAATATTCATAAATCTGCTTGGAACCCCTGTTGCAACAAGTTCATCCTTAGCTGGGTCATACTTATACAACTTGTTCAACTGAATACTTTCGCCCTCAATTCCCGAGACTTCAGCAATTTCTGTGATTCTTCTTATTGTTCCCTTTTTTCTACTATGGTACCTGATCTGCATGATGATAATATCCAAAGCAGGTATCATAATCCTTGGAACGTTCATTGGTGGGCTCTCAAGCCTGACAATCGTTTCTCTTGCTGAGTTGGAGTGGATTGTGCCCATGCAGCCATCATGTCCCGTGTTCATTGCGGTAAACATTGTCCTCGCTTCAGGTCCTCTGACCTCACCAACTATAATTCTATCAGGTCTCATACGCAACGTGTTCTTAACAAGATCATCCATCGTAATTTCTCCTTTTCCCTCAACATTTGGGGGTCTTGTTTCTAACCTGACCCAATGTTCTATTGGCAGCTGAAGTTCCGCAGTGTCTTCAATGGAGATAACTCTTTCACTTGGTGGAATAAACATTGCAAGAGAATTCAACGTTGTTGTTTTACCCGAACCAGTTCCACCAGCAACAAGGATATTTGCAGGCTTAATGCCCAATCCATCAACAAATATCCATAATAGAGCTGCAACATCAGTATTGAGTGTACCATACTTTATAAGATCAATTATCGTCAGTGGATCCTTTTTAAACTTTCTAATTGTAATTGTTGGACCATCTAAGCTGATTGGTGGAATGGTAGCATTTACTCTGCTTCCATCAGGCAAACGGGCATCTAAAAGTGGACTTTGCTGATCAATTCTTCTTCCAACTTCCCTTGCGATACGCTCAATTATGTTTAAAATCTCTCTGTCATCCTTAAATACAATATTAGTTTTACACATGTTAAACCTTCTGTGCCACACATAGACTGGCTTGTTAGTTCCAATAACCATTATTTCTTCAAGATTATCATCCCTCACCAATGGGTCAAGTCTGCCATATCCTATCATATTTTGAACAACGAGCTCAGTAAGAATTTCTATTCTCCCCTCAGATAAAGTAGGAGCCATTTCCCTTACCATATTTTTCACGGCTTTAAGGAAAATTCTCCGTCTCTCTTCTATATCGGGTATGCTCTCTGGATCAATCTGAATCTCAACAACTGCCCTATCTCTCACCATCTTGAGAAGTTTCTCTTCATCTTTACTAAGCTCAGGAAGCCTGAGTTCATATATCGGTACTGGTTCCCCTTTAACTTTGAGAATGCGTACATTCCCATATGCATCCAGAACTTTAACCTCTCCAACATAAGGGGGAATTACACCTCTCTTGTGGGGTGCTCCTAAAATATCCTGAAGTGTTAAGGGCGTTTCTTTCTTCCCCTCCTTTGGAAATGTCTGTTCCACAGGCTTCTTTTCAGGAGCTCCCAGAATATCCTCCAATTTAACTCCACTTTTTTCTTCCTTCAAAAATGGAAATGGAGATTTTGTTTTTTCTTCTTTTGTGGATTTCTCAGATAGAATGCTATCTAACCCTCCTCCACTCCCAAATGGGAATGCCGCTCCCCGGGAGTTATATTCCTTCTTTTTGTCTGCTTCTCCCAAAATATTCTCTAAAGGAGCGGCATCTTTACTCAGGATTTCTTCTATCCAAGACAAACCAGAGTGCTTTCTCTTTTTGTCTTTCAATTGCATTCACCTTTTCGTCATTGTTCCAAGATACGTGATATTTTATTTCAAGGGGACTACTTCCAAGCCATACAATCCATACTGGGTAATCAAAGCTCTCCAATTTAGTTTTTGGTTGCTTTACATTTTCAATCTTTTTCCCGCTCAAAAGCTTGTTTGATAGGGAATATAAATTAAATTCTTTTTTGGAGACATTTTGTGTTTTAGGCTCCTCTTTTACTCCTAAAAAGCTTGGTAGAAATTCAGAAACATACTCACTGTACCTCATGGTGTATTCCGGACTAAATCCATAATGATTAGCATTCTCAAAAACAGCCGGCAATCCAACGGCAAATAATGTCCTGAATACTCCATACTTGTTGGGAATATTCTGGAGAACCAAAGTTACTTCCCCATCATATTTTAGTATTTTAATATCCCCGTCTCTTCCAAAGAAAGAAGTCTGGACATTGAAATAGTAGCGGGGAGTTAATAACAATTGAGGGTATACAGTGCCATAAAAAAAGTTTTGCACATCTTTCTCTGTCTGGACATAATACACCACAGAAGTTGTATTTGGATAAACAATAGTTATGCTGTGTGGAAACGCGGATTTGTATTCTTTTAATGGTAAATCAATAACATTATCGTCTCTAACCATTACTTCAACTTTCAGAGTCTCATACGGATTGACCCAGAAGCCTGGAAGGTAGTTGAGAGTGTTCAAAGCAGGAGTTATATAAGACACATTTCCAATTTCCCTTAAAACTTCCCCATTCTCTCTGTATATTATGTAATCATAATATGGGTTAACGATTACAAATTTTGGAAATGGGGCGGTATTAACCAATGTTATGTTCAGATCAATATAAAGACTTGCCTTAATCCCAATATTATTGTAATCTCCCCCGGGAAGAGGATAATCCTCACCAGTTACAGAGGCATTTAAGAACGCTCCAAATAACCAAAAAACAAGGAAAAATGAAAGGAGAGACCTTTTCATTGTCTGTCACCCCGTGATTTTTGCAATATAGATCATGTCCTTATGGTTTAATATGTCCGTAACAAATTCAGCCGGAACTTCGATTATTACAAGGAATCTGGCCGTAGGATCGAGCACAAGCATGCCTGAGTCTTTTTCGAGATCAATAATTTTCCATCCATACTGTGAGAGCTGTTCCTTAACATCCTCTGGAGCTTCGATTTTTCCAGCCGCAATTGCTTTCAGAACTTCAGCCAAGTCGACATTGTAATTATAATATGCACTTGAGCTGTCACTGCTTGATTGAGTTGTGGAATATTGGTTATTTGCATTTTGAGCATTTGTTATTGTAGTATCTCCGGGGGTGTAGCTTGTTGAGTGTGATTCCGAATAGGATGTGGTTGATGAGGTCGAAACCGTACTTCCCTCACTCTGAGATTCGCTCAGTGAAATTTGACCTGCTGTCGTAGGGAGAAGCACCAAATCAACGTATCCCTCATCTGCGATTTTGATGTATTGGCCTTTTGTACCATTTTTAGCGTAAATTTTAATTTTATCACCCGGTGAAAGGAATGCCCCATTTATCCTGTCTCTTGTTAACACAAGGGCAATCTGCACCATTTCCGCTTTTTCAATTGTATATTGAAGGAGCTCCCCAAGATCTGTTATTTTGCTGATTACGTATTTGGCTTCAATTTTTGTATATATCCTCTTCTCCTCACCCTTCTTTAAAATAACTTTCTGAGTTGGAATAGAATCAATTAAGTAATAATAGTATTCTTTCCATAAATCCATCAGATATGGTGTGGGATCAACGGCGAGAACTTGTTCCTTACTTTGAGCATTCTCAACTTCCTGTTTAAGTTGATTCAGCTTTTTAATTGCTTTATTTTTCAAATCTTCTGGAAGAGGCTGAGCCAACAACGGTTCAAATGCTTGCTCAATTGCAGATATTTGCTGAGCTTTGGCTTTGTTTAGTTCTTCAAGAGCCTTTCTCTTGGCTTCTTCCTCTTTTCTTCTCTGCAGTTCAGCCAAACGTTCTTCATAAACTTTTTTTACATCAATTTTGTTAAGCTCCTCAATACTTTTAGCGGCTTGAATTTGTTTAATCAGTTCAAATTTGGCAGTATCGTTGGCAAGTTCCCCTGTAAAATACCTATTGACCTCAGCAATTTTTTGCTGTTTTGCTTTCTCTAACTCCCTGAGGGTTCTATTCTGGTAATAAGTATAAGCGGCAAATGAAATCGCCAAGAGTATTATAATCACGATTGCAGCTCCAATTATAATTCTTCTTTTTCTTTCTCTTTCTCTAAGACTTCCAATTTTAGAAACTCTTCTCGGAGGTCTTGTCACGGCAGGCTTGGAAGGCTTAGCTTCCTGCTCGGCAGTTGCCTTTCCCAACTCTCTCAACCTTCTAATTTTCGCTTCAATATCCTCTGACACTTTGAGCACCACCATGAGAATTATCGTTAAAATTACAGTCGGCCATCCACATCTGAATTAATCTTTTGAACTTAAAGCCTTATTTACATTTCGGTGGCGGACATGGAAAAATTGATTATAACTGTCATAAAAATTAATGGAAAATGCCCAGTGTTTAAGGTAGGTGACAGAATAGTTATTGAAGGACCCCAAGTGAAGTTAGAAGAAACAGACGCAATATGTACTCACGCATTTGCTTCCCTAATCCCTTATATCGTAGCACTGAGAAAAGGTATTAAACCAAGTGAACTTGGACTGGGAAAGAAAGATAAAGCCTACGTGCAGTGTCTCGATCCCGGACCCCCATATACTGAGGGTGGAACTGTAATTTTTGAGATAACGGTGGTGAAAGATGAAGCAGAAAAAAGCGTGGAGAATAGTAAGAGAGGTAATAGATGAGGCTGATATTGTAATTGAGGTAGTTGATGCGAGGGATCCAATTGGGACGAGAAACCCAAAGGTTGAGAGGTTAGTGAAGGAAAGCGGGAAAAAACTGCTCATAGCTATGAATAAAGCCGATTTAGTTCCTAAAGAATGGGCTGAGGAGTATAAGAAAAAGAGTAATGTTCCGATGGTTTTTATCAGCGCAAGAGAGAGAAAAGGGACTGGAATCCTGAGAAGAGAAATCAAAAAGATAGCAAAAGAGCTGTTTGATGAAGGAAAAGAAAAAGTTAAAGTTGCATTAGTTGGCTATCCAAATGTTGGAAAGAGCACAATAATTAATGTCCTTAAAGGTAAACATGCCGTTGGAGTCGCCCCAATTCCTGGATATACCAAAGGAAAACAGCTTATAAGGCTAAGCAAGAAAATATGGTTAATAGACTCTCCCGGTGTTGTACCGATAGATGACTTTGATGAACTTGTAATCAAAGGAGGGTTTCCAGCAGACAAGATTGAAGACCCGGTAAAGCCGGCATTAAAACTTATTAGACGTATCCTTGATACCAGAAAAGAAGCTTTGACTGAGAAATACGGAATTCAACAGTTTGAAAATGAGGAGCAGATTTTGGAAGCAATCGGTAGAAAGAAGGGTTTACTTAGAAAGGGAGGAGAGATTGACATTGAAGAAGCTGCCAGATATTTCCTTAGAGAGTGGCAGACGGGGAGATTCACCTTATTTGGAAAGGAAGAGAAGAGGGAAGAAGGATTTCAGTGGGCATACGGGGATATTCTTGAGGAGATTGAACGAGAACTTTTGCTTGACCCAAGGAGAATACTATGGAAATTCCGGGAGAAGATTGAACCAAGCAATATAAAGAGAGTTGGGATCAAGGAAATTGAAGGCTTTACCGTGGGTATAGCAACAGGGTTTAAAAAGTGCGACTCAGCAAAAAAGCTTTTGGAAAAGTTGACTGGAAAGAAAGTCATAGCGAGTGAATGCTTTGGAAAGAGGTGGAAGAGAATTATAGCAATTCTGGAGTGATTAAGATGAGGCTCTTATTGACAACTTCACAGGGAATTGAAGATTTAGCCAAAAGGGAAGTTGAAAGAGTATTTGAGAGCAGGGGGATTAGAGTTAGTGTCGAGGAAAAGCCCTTTGGAGTTGAGGGTCGTTTAGCCGCAGAAGTTGAGGAGAGTTTTTACACCGATGAAAAAGGCAGAAAAAGAGAATTTAATCCAGCAACTTTCCTCAACGAGAATTCCCGACTTTTGCATAGGGTAATAGTTGGGATAGCATCGTTAAAATTTAAAGGGATTGAAAGTCAAGAGCCAGAAAAAGCACTCAAAGAGATTTACAATTTCGTGTACTCTCTCCCAATTGAAAACTACGTGAAGATAACAGAAAGCTTTGCTGTGAGACCTTTCAGAAAAGGCGAGCATGAGTTTACAAGCGTTGACATTGCAAAAACAGT
>JALTMZ010000198.1 GCA_027001105.1 Thermococcus sp. | reverse complement strand
ACATTAGCAAACGTTAAATATACATATTTGCACATATGAACATTGATGTATAAAAATTTAAGAAATTGCAAAAATGACGACTTTTATTTTTATGTACACTGATGCTTAGCATGACGTAACTTCCTTGGTAATACTAAAATCGAATCACCAGAATCCTTTTATTCCCTTCTCGGGTATTGGGCACACCACTATCCTCCTTGCCCACAAACAGTCACCGCAGCTTGGTGTGTTTCCCCAGCAGTCTGCGTTTGTGTCTTCGACAAAACTGCATGAATCTGCAAGCTGACAGTCTGTACATGAGGGATACATGGCATTTTTTACAATAAATCTAAACCAAGTATAATCTCTGCTCGTCCATATCTCTTTGAGAGATTTTTGCTTAACATTCCCAAAGGAATATGCATAAACCTTCTTTTCCCTGCCAAAAATTATCTCTGGGTAAGTATGAAGGAAGCGGTAGCATGGAGCAACTTCTCCATCCCATCTTACCACTGCAACTTTCTTTTCAATGAAGTCGCAGTGTCTTTCAGTTCTGAGTTTAAACTCTGGAAGCTTGAGGAGGAAATGCTTGTATGCTTTTGCATGGAGCTCATCAAGGTAGTGTTGCATATCAACGCTTCCATCGTAAACTATTTGGTCTGCTTGATGTTTCTCAATCGGAATTATGTTAGAAAACAGCAGAACATCAATTCCCAATTCCCCAAGGTAGTCCGCTATCTCAGCCATCTGCCAGTAGTTTTCCTTCGTCACAACGACTTCAACCCCAATATGGGGAAAGTCCTTTTTTTGACGCCTTTTTTCTTCAACTATCTTCTTTATTCTATCCACAGCTACACTCGGCATTATATGTCCAATTCGGGTTTCCTGAGTGGGTATTGTGTCAAGTGAGATGTATATCAAATCAGTTTCCAGCTTCACAAGCTCTTTGATGACTTTATCTGTAAGTAGGAAGCCGTTAGTGGACATTCCCAACGCATAGCCCCTTTTTTTAACCTCCCTTACCATATCCATGAAACGTGGATGTACCGTTGGTTCTCCAATGCCGCCGAAGTATATCATTTCAAGCTCCGGAAAATCTTCTGCATCATCAAGAATCTTTAAAAAGAGGCTGTAGTCCATATCGCCCTCTTCATCCTCCCAGTACTGCTTAAAGCACATCTTACATTTGAGATTGCACCTGTTTGTTATTTCGATGTAAAGGTACTTTAAGTCAGCTTCTTTTGGAATTAAAATCAGACTGTTATCAAAGGTAAACCTGTGCATATTGTCTTCCATATTGCATCACTGAATAGAAAAAAGATTCATTTGAATATATAAACTTTGGGCAGCAAATTTGACCCTTAGATTTTTAAGCTGAAACTAATAACTTGTGCTGAGGGCCCGTAGCTTAGTCTGGATAGAGCGCCGGCCCCCGGAGCCGGAGGTCGCGGGTTCAAATCCCGCCGGGCCCGCCAGCATTTTGTGGTGATCATAATGGCGATCTACTTCATAGGGCTTGGCTTGTACGATGAAAAGGATATCACGCTCAAAGGTCTTGAGATAGCGAGAAAATGCGATTTGATCTTTGCAGAATTTTACACATCTCTGCTTGCAGGAACAAGGATAGAGAAAATCGAGGAGCTGATTGGAAAGCCGATTAGAGTTTTAAATAGGGAGGAGGTAGAGCTGCATTTTGAGAGAATTGTCCTAAATGAGGCTAAAACCAGAGATGTGGCATTTTTAACAGCGGGTGATCCAATGGTAGCAACAACTCATGCTGATTTAAGAATCAGGGCAAAGCAGATGGGGATTGAAAGCTACGTAATCCACGCTCCTTCCATTTACTCAGCTGTTTCAATCACGGGCTTGCAAATTTACAAGTTTGGTAAAAGCGCAACAGTTGCTTATCCAGAAAAGAACTGGTTTCCAACGAGCCACTATGACGTAATAAAGGAGAACAAGGAAAGAGGATTACACACATTGCTTTTCCTCGATATAAAAGCAGATCGAGGGAGATACATGACAGCAAACGAAGCGATGAAGATTCTTCTTCAAGTTGAGGAGATGAAGAGACAGAATGTGTTTACGCCTGAAACTTTTGTAGTAGTCCTAGCAAGAGCTGGTTCTCTCAATCCTACGCTCAAAGCTGGCTACGTGAAGGACATGATAAAGAAAGACTTTGGAAAGCAGCCTCACATAATGGTTGTCCCAGGAAGGTTGCATATAGTCGAGAAAGAGTATCTCGTGGCATTCGCCGATGCTCCGGAAGAGATACTTAGGCGGAGAGACTTATAGCGAAAGCTTTATATTTTTCCCTCTGTTCATTATTGCCGGGAATGGGCCCGTGGTCTAGACTGGTTATGACGCCGCCCTCACAAGGCGGAGGTCCGGGGTTCAAGTCCCCGCGGGCCCACCATAACGAAAGACAAGGGGGCAAAGCCCCCTTATCTCTCTGTACTCTCAAACCCCCATAGTGGAGCTTCGCTCCACACCTCACTTTCTTCTTATCTATCGGGGGGCTACGCCCCCACACCTCCCAGATAAATTTTAGATATCAAAGTTTAGGTTGAAGTTATGTTCACCAGAACTCGAGCAATCTTCTAATCACATCCTCATACGTTTCTCTCATCCTGCCAATCTTCTGCAGTATTTAAGAGGAAAATAATCGGATAAGAACAGATCATCTCCCTACCTGCATTTGTCCTGATGCTTCTTACAGTAGTAGATTATCAAGTTGTCAATGACTTTGGGGATTGTTTGATTCCACTCATT
>JALTMZ010000197.1:1664-2814 GCA_027001105.1 Thermococcus sp. | reverse complement strand
GAAAACGGTGTAACATTTTCAGGAGAAGCAAAGCCAATGCTCCAGTATAAGGAGACCCTCACAAAGAAGGTGTGGAACATCACAATTAGGTTGCCATTTAGATTTGATAAAGTGAATATCAAAGCTCCCAAAGACCAAGGCGTTCAGATGATTTACGGAAAAACAGATAACACAATTGTAAACATGGTGTTTGAAGAAAAGAAGATCTGCGGTCCAGGAGTTATCGTGGGATTGACACTATTCCCGCTACTTCTGAGAAAACGCAGGAGGTGAATTAATGGATTTAGATTTCTTCTTTTATCCTTCCTCCGTTGCAATATTTGGCTCTTTCAAAAAAGGGGCAATAGCATATGAAATTCTGAGAAATATAGTAGAGGGAGGTTTTGGAGGAAAAATAACCCCCATCAATCCAAAGGGGGGAGAAGTGGAGGTTTCTGGAAAGAAATTCAAAATAAAGAAGAGGCTCGACGAAGAAGTAGATGTTGCCATAATAGCGATTCCCGCAAAGCTTGTTCCAGGATTAATTGAGGAAATTGGGGATAAAATTAGGGGTGCCGTCGTTATCTCTGCTGGTTTCAGCGAGATTGGAAATGTTGAACTTGAGAGGGAACTTGTTAAAAAAGCGAGGGAGAAGGGAGTTAGAATTATTGGACCCAACTGTGCTGGAATCTTTGGAGTTCACGGCAAATTCTTCGGTTCATTTGAAGTTAGAGTTAAAAAAGGGGGCTTAGCTTTAATCTCCCAGAGCGGAGCCTTTGCTGGAGCAGCTTTAGCAATGGGGAATGAAGAGGGAATTGGATTTTCCGCCTTTGTATCATATGGAAACGCCGCAGATTTAGCGGAGAGTGATTTCCTAAGATACTTTGCAGACGATAAGAACACTAAAGTAATAGCCCTGTACATTGAAGGAGTTAAAGACGGAAGGGAGTTCATTGATGCTTTGAAGTATGCTACATCTAAAAAGCCCGTGATTGTTTTAAAAGCTGGGAAGAGCAAGAGTGGTTCAAGAGCTGCTCAGAGCCATACGGGTTCATTGGCTGGTAGCTATGAAATATACAAAGCAGCATTTAACCAGTTTGGTGCAATTGAAGTGGAGGAGATGGAGGATCTTTTTGACGCTGCTAAGGTCTTTGAGATGTACAGCAAAGCT
>JALTMZ010000197.1:0-1654 GCA_027001105.1 Thermococcus sp. | reverse complement strand
TGGAAGAAGAATAGCGATTATAACGAACTCCGGCGGACATGGACTTTTGGCAACGGACAAAGCCGAGAGCCTGGGTTTAGAGATTGCTCAGCTCAGCGAGAAAACTATAAAAGCTCTCAGAGAATTTTTACCCCCCCAGTGTTCCATTAAGAATCCCATAGACCTGATTGCGGATGCCGATTATGAAAGGTACAGAAGAACAATTGAGATTGTTGGAAAAGATGAAAACGTCGATGCCCTGCTTGTAATCTGTGTGCCTCCAATTTTCATCCCAAGTGAAGAGATAGCAAAAGCCATAATTGATGCAAAGTGTGATAAGCCAATAATAGTGAATTTTATGGCTGGAGAGCTTGTTAGAGATGGAGTTAAACTTCTGGCAGAAAAGGGCATTAAGAACTTCCCAACGCCCGAAAGAGCAGCAAAAGCACTCTACTGGCTCAGCTTAAGGGAAAAAGTTTAATACACCCTTTTGCCAATCTATATCCGGTGATGAGAATGGATGCCTACAGATTGCTGTACCCTATGAGGACATACCTAATAATTTCAGGCAACGGAGAGGAAGCTGATGTCATGGCAGCTGACTGGGTAACTATACTGTCACATGAGCCATTCATGATCGGGGTTGCTGTTTCACCGAAGAGATACACCCATAAGTTAATCAGCAGATATAAGGAGTTCGTCGTAAGCGTTCCAAGCTTGGATATGCTTAAAGATGTCTGGATTGCTGGAACAAAGAGCGGACCATCAAAGCTCAAGGAGATGAACATTACCCTGGTTCCTTCAACGAAAGTAAAGACGCCCAGCATAAGGGAAGCATTGGCAAACATTGAGTGCAAGGTTATTGATGCAAGGGAGTACGGAGATCATACGTGGTTTGTCGGTGAGGTCGTTGGCTGGAGCTACAATGAAAAGGCTTTCAAAAACGGAAAGCCAAACTTGAAGGCAAAGTTCCTTGCACATGCGGCATGGACAGATTTTGTTACATTTGAAGAAAAAATATACAGAGCTTAAAGGTCAAAAACAACATCCACCCCAAGCAGCTCGGGATATATTGTCTTCTTAATTCTCACTCTTTTCTGCCCGATGATTTCGGCTATAAAGAGCATTGACTCCTCAATAAACCCCGGTACAAATGGTCTGAGCTCATGCCATACTTCCCTGTTCACAAACCACACCTTTCTCATATTCTCATGACTAAGGGTTACGCATTTCGTTAAAAAGAGAGCCGCCTGGATGCGCTCATGTAGCTCAAGGAGTGCGAGGTATTTTTCAATACCCACAGGAATAACAAAGACACCTTTTTCCTCTGAAGCAACAACACTGTTAATCGTTTCACACACTTTTCTCAGATCGATCTGGTATGTCTTTGAAGGGGGTATTCTCTCCACTATTTCTCCAACATCAATTTCCCCACCTATCTTCACAACTTTCAGCCCTTCAGGTATTTTCGAATCAAGGATTTCTGCCTGATACTTCATCAAAGATAATGTGTCGAAATAATCCAAAAGCAGGACAGAGAATCCTCCAGAGAGTAGGGCTTTTAAAAATCTAAAAAGAATGAGTCCTGGATGAACCCTCAAATCATAGAAAACTATTCCACTACTCCTTGGCACAAAAAATTTAAGCACATCCCTAATCTTTATCTCCTGAACTG
>JALTMZ010000196.1:5643-10882 GCA_027001105.1 Thermococcus sp. | reverse complement strand
TTGCAAGGTTGTGCTATGACAAGGCTCAAAAACTTGGGCTTGAGTTTGAAAGCTTTCTTGTGGGCTCAAGATTTCCAAAAGAAATCCTGGAAAAAGAAAAACAACTCTGGGAGGAATTCGGGTTAGAATTTGCCGAACCAATCAACAGAGAGCTTAACCGGGAAGTGGGAAAGATTCTTGAAGTTCTACTCCAAAAGCCCGTTAATAAAGAAGATCCGGATGTAGTCTTTATTATTGACCCATATAATGAGAGGATTGAACTTCAAATAAAGCCTCTATACATTTATGGCAGGTACAGAAAGCTTGTAAGAGGCATTCCTCAGACGCCATTAAAGGGTTTCAAAGAGAGTGTTGCTTCAATAATTTGTAAGCCATTTTTAAACGCAACAAAAGGGAAGTGCACCTTCCATGGAGCTGGAAGAGAGGATGTTGACGTTAGAATGCTTGGCAACGGAAGACCTTTTGTTATGGAGATAAAGAAACCCATAAAGAGGAAAATTAACTTGGAAAAGATTGCCCAAGAGATCAATCAGAGCAAAAAGGTTGAGGTTTTAGATTTAAAGTTCATTAGCAGAGAGGAAATGGAGAGGATACTTACGAGCAATCATAAAAAAGAATACGAGGCTCTTGTTTATGTTGAAGAAGGCATAACGCTTGAAGATATAAGGAAGATCATAGAGAAGCTCCAAAATTGCACAATTTACCAGAGAACTCCCAGAAGAGTTCTTAGAAGGAGGGCAGACATTGTAAGGGTTAGAAGGGTTTATGATATTGAAGCAGAGATTATTGATGACAAACACTTCAAGCTTAGACTAACCACGGATGGTGGATTATACATTAAGGAACTTATCTCTGGAGATAATGGCAGAACAACCCCTTCAGTCTCAGAAATCTTAGGAAAAAAAGCATGGTGTGAAAAGTTAGATGTGCTAAACATCTTGGATGATTAAGGTGAAAACTTTATAAACGCTTATGTAAATGAGCTTATGACACTTGGGGAAAGACCTTTCGCTGAAAAGCAAACCTAAAATTGTAAATTCCTAAATCCTTGAAGTTTAATTAAAACTCTAAGAGGTGATTGATATGGTTCAAAAAGCACACAGCTTTAGGAGGAAAACAAGGGGTAAGCTTAGCAAACACCCGAGGAGAAGAGGACTTCCCTCACTCACAAGATTCCTCCAAGAGTTTGAGGTCGGGCAGAAAGTCCATATCGTAATTGAGCCAAGCTATCACAAAGGTATGCCGGATCCAAGATTCCATGGAAGAACAGGAACTGTCGTAGGAAAGAGGGGCGATGCATATATCGTCCAGATAACCGATGGTGGGAAGGTTAAGACGTTCTTTATCCATCCAGTTCACTTAAGACCCCAGAAGTGACCTAAAATGATAGGAAGGAAAAAGCTTGAAGAGCACTATTTAACAATTGCAGAAACAAAAGAGATACTACTGAAAAGGAGAGAGGAAGGACTAAAGGAGAATCCAGAGGAACCGATGTTTTATGAAGCGAGGATAAGCCTTGAACATGCAGAAAGATTTGCAAAAGTCACTTCAGAACAGGCAAAAGAGCTCAAAGACAAGCTCATTTCTGTATTTGAGTGGATGGATGAAAGACTGGCAGCAAAAATAGTTGATATAATGCCAGAGGACTACATGGATATCAGAGTCATATTTGCCAAGGAGGATTACATGCCAACCAAGGACGAAGCTGAAGAGATAATTAAGATACTCGATGAATACAGAGAGTGATCTTTTTTAATCTTTTCTGCCCTATACTTTTCTACGAGAAAGCAGACAAAAGTATAAAAACCTCCTATGTGTATATTTTCTGGGGGAGAGAAAATGGATTATTATAGGAAGCACTCATATATGCAGAGCATAAAAAAGAAAAGAAACACAGAGTATGAAGAGTATGCCTATGTATTGGACTACTTGCCCACTGGTTACATCGATATGGAACACTTTAGAATGAAGAGAGACAATAAGCCCGTTGCTCAAGTCATAGGAGAGAAGGCTTTTACGCTTCTTGAGGTTGTTCCGAAAGCAGATTTGATGCTATATGAGAGAGTCTTCATAGGAAAAGGTCAGAGGGATAAAATCCTCATGATAAACAGAAAACTTAGATATGAAGACTTGACACCAACTGCAAAAGCTGAGTTGCCGTATGTTGTCGAAGAAATCGTGAAAAACAACGAGCATAGATTTATAAGGTTTTTTAATATCGCCCCTCCTATAACGAATAGACTGCACAGCTTGGAGCTTTTACCAGGAATTGGAAAAAAGCACATGTGGGAGATTATTGAAGAGAGGCAAAGACAGCCATTTGAAAGCTTTGAGGATTTGAGACACAGAGTCAAAGGTCTTCCTGATCCAGTCAAAATGATAGCCAAAAGAATCCTCGATGAACTTCAGGGCAAAGATAGATATAGACTCTTTGTTGGGCATAACAGACTATTCCGGGAGTAGAGATGCTTAAGTCTCGTCTTTTTTATCTTCTTTCAAAGTACAATTTGAGAATAAATTCTGATTTGGGGCAGAATTTTTTAATAGTTGATGACATCATCAAAAGAGAAGTTGAAAGGGCAGAAATAAAAGCAAATGAAACCGTTCTTGAAATTGGTCCCGGATTGGGATTTCTGACAGATGAATTGAGCAAGTATGCAAAGAAAGTCTATGCAGTTGAGAAGGATTCTCGTCTTGTCGAAATCCTTCAGAAAGAGTACTCTTGGGAAAATGTTGAAATAATTCGTGGAGATGCGCTTAAAGTCGAATTTCCTAAATTCGATAAAATAGTTTCAAATCTGCCATATCAGATATCATCTCCGATAACCTTCAAATTTCTGAGACATGATTTTAAGAAGGCAGTTCTTATTTACCAGCTTGAATTTGCTCAGAGGATGACTGCTAAGCCCGGCGACAAGAACTACTCCCGCCTATCAGTTATGGTTCAAGCAAAAGCAGATGTTGAGCTTGTTGAGAGAATCGGGAGGGGGGCATTCTATCCAAAACCAAAAGTTGATTCTGCAGTGATAATCTTGAATCCAAAGCCCAAAGAAGAGCAGATCGAACTTGATGAGAGCTTAGTTAAGGCATTGTTCCAGCACCGGAGAAAAAAGGCCTCAAAAGCCCTGAAAGACTCATATCACATGCTGAAATTAACCAAGGAAAAATTCAAAGAGATTAGGAGGGTCTTTGATAAGATCCCGCATGCCGAAAAGAGAGTTTTTCAGCTTTCAATTTGGGAGATAAAAGACATTGAAGAATTTTTGAGGAAAGAACAAATTCTAAGCTAATCTACAATCGACACATAGAGAGCATTTAACTTTCGGTGAATTTTTAAACCTTCCACTTAAACTCACAAACATGATAGTTGCAATAGTTGATGGATACACTGATGAGCCAGCTGGTCTTGGAGTGCCCCCCTATTTGGGAATATATCCCCGTTATGCATATGGGGCAATTAAGAAAGCAAGAAAGGATACTCAAATCTTCTATCTAACTATTGATGATCTACGCTTCACCTTTGAGGGAGAGCAAGGGGTAAGAACAAAAAACAGAACCCCTAATGTCCTCAAGGTTAGGAAAATACTCTCAAAAGCAGATTTAATAATTTACATCGGTGGTTTGCACACTCCAGGGAAATATCTCTCCGCAGTTCCATCACAGGTGGAAGAGGTAGCCAGATTCTTGAAACATTTTAACGGCACAAAAATCCTTGGTGGACCTGCTTTCATGGGTTCTGCCCATCAAGGAGGAACAAAAATAAGTTCCCGCGAGTTAATGCTTGCAGATCAAGTTTTTGATTATATAGTTTATGGAGATTTAGAGGCTTTTCTGTATGATTTCTTGACTAACCCCAAAGATGCTAACCCATTTAGATTCAGAACTTATGGTGAGCTTAGAGATTATGCTCTGCTCGGTGCTGAAGTTGTTAAGCAGTTTCCAGATTATCCTGAATTCGTAATAGTTGAGATAGAGACCCAGAGAGGCTGCCCAAAGGCTATGGGAATTGGAGGGTGTAGCTTTTGTACAGAGCCCGTGAGGTATGAAAAAGTTGAAGACAGACCTATTAGGGACATAATTGATGAGATTAAAGTCCTCTATGATCTTGGAGTTAGACACTTCCGCGTTGGAAGACAGAGCTGCATCTTCTCATATATGGCAAAGCCCAATGGAAGAGTTCCAATTCCAAATCCAGAGGCAATTGAAAAGCTCTTCAAAGGGATTAGAGAAGCTGCTCCAAATCTAAAGACGCTCCACGTTGATAATGCCAATCCAGCTGTAATAGCAAATTATCCAGAAAGAAGCATCAAAATTGCAAAAGCACTGATAGAATATGGAACTCCTGGAAATGTGGTTGCATTTGGATTAGAGACGGCTGATCCAAAGGTCACTAAAAGAAACAACCTCAATACTACAGCCGAAGAAACCTACGAAGCTGTAAAAATTCTCAATGAAATTGGAGCTAAAAGAGGTCCTAACGGCATGCCTTGGCTTTTACCAGGAATAAACATTATCTTCGGATTACCTGGCGAAACTAAGAAAAGCTACGAAATAACGTTTCAGTTTCTTAAAAGATTGGTTGATGATGGGCTGATGGTTAGGAGGATAAATATTCGGCAGGTGGTTGTGTTTCCAGGGACCCCTCTGTGGTTTATGAAAGACAAAGTTAAGACAGAAAAACACAAGCATTTGATTAAACATTACAAGTACAAAATCAGGCATGAAATTGATTTACCTATGCTCAGGCGAGTTGTTCCAATTGGGACAATACTAAGAGACGTTAGAGCCGAAGTTTACGAGAATGGATTAACCTATGGAAGGCAGATTGGGAGTTATCCATTAATTGTCGGCATTCCCAAGCAGATAAAACTCAACAAATTCTACAACGTTTTGATTGTCGATCATGGATTCAGAAGCATAACCGGAATCCCTATTCCTGTTAACGTCAATAAGGAAAGCTCAAAAGTCCTCAGTTATTTGCCGGGGATAGGCAAGAAACGAATTACAAAAATTCTCACAAAAAGACCATTTAAAAACAAAGAGGAATTTTTAGCACTATTGGACAAGAACTTGAGAGAAATGTACAGTGAAATAGTAGTCACTTAACTTGAGATGAGATTATCGTTTTTACGAGCAAAACTTCAACGAACAATGTGTCTTCTGTCGTCCCTTCAATTACCAGAATTCCGGGTTTTGGACAGTAAATTCTGTTCTTTTCAGCACCTTCTCTTGGGCCTTT
>JALTMZ010000196.1:0-5633 GCA_027001105.1 Thermococcus sp. | reverse complement strand
TTTTAAAATCACCAAAAGATGCTTTTTGTTCCCTATAAGTCCAAGCCCTATTTCGACCTTCGGTATAAATGCCAAGTACCTATTATCAATTCTTTCAGTGGTCTCTTTGGCGGCTTTATATGCCGCCGTTTTGTTGCTGCCGCTTTTCATTATATCCTCAACATAGTATTTAACTCCAAATACTGCCCCAATAGTGGCTCCAAGCTCCGAAACCGTTCTAACCCTCCAAACACAGGCTTCGCTACCCTTGCAGTCTTTAAAACTTGGGTCTCCTAAGATTATAGTTGCCCTTTCATAGGGACTCCTCAATGTCATGTTTATATCCACTAATGGGTCACCGGTGATATAGCTCTCAAGCAAAATTGGGTATGTTCTTCCCTCAAATGGAACCGCAACAGGTTTAACTGCCAGTGGCTTCTTCTGAGGCTCAATCACTTTTGTGTAATTATTATACCCATAGAAAGCAACGGCAAGAGGAACCACAATCAATACAATTATCAGCACAAGAGCAAGAAAACGCTTATTCAATCCAGAAACCTCCAGAAAAGTTAATTAAAAGAGAGAAAAGAAATCAACCAAGGTTTGCAAGGTACTCCATGAGCTGCTTGGCTGCTTCTCTTGTGGCGTACCTGTCCTTACCTGCAACGATGAGGATTCCGAATCCGTTGTAGTCCTCGATGTACTCGATGTCACCAGCACTGTTGTACCAGTCGACTGTGCTGTAGCCGTTGTCAACAAGGTACTTGGTGACGGCGTTTGCAACTGGTCCACCGACAAGGATGAGGTTGCTGTCGATGTTCTCTGGGTCAATTTCAGTGTCAAGGTATGTGATTGGCTCTGTTGGGTGCATAACTGTGACTTCGGTGTATGTGCCGCCCTTGATCTGGTCAACAACCCATCCGGTGTCGCTTACTTCGTCACCGACTTTGAGCTCCTCGGTCTGGATGATTGGCTCTGATGGCTTAACCACTATGTATGCCTTGGCAGCGTAGTATGTTGTGTCGTCTGTCTCTAAGGTATTGCTGTCAACTTCATAGTACATCTTATATTTACCAAGGATGTCAAGTGTTGATCCTGAGAGATCGTTGGCGTTTGTGAGTGTGAGCCACTTAACCTTGCTGTTTTCGATGGTGAAGTTGACTACCCATCCTGAAACAAGCTCATCGCCAGTGTGAACTTCGACAACGTTTGTCCTAACTTCAAGCTGAGCAATTAAGTTGCCATCGATACCAACGAATGTGTCGTCGAGCTTAAGGACAACCTCTCCTGGGTTGAACTTGTCTGACTTTGTGCTGATGTCTACGTCTCCCTCATCTGTGCTTATAATAACAAGGTCGCTTCTTCCATCTGGAGCTGTAACTTCAAAGAGTGCCTTATTGCTTGGGCTGACGCTGATGTCAACGGCTCTTATCTTGTAGCCGTCAAACTCCTTAACATCACCAACGTGGAACCATACCTGTCCGTGGTCGTGACCGTACTTAATACCATCTGTCAGTACGTCCAAGATGTAGTAGGTGTTTCCAAGTACTGTGAATGTATCGCCTGCGCCAACACCATCATAGATGTAGCCTGAGAATGTGTATCCTCCTGGGTTGTCATCGTCGTGAACCTCATCGTAAACTGTTGATGGGTTGAGGGTACCCCAAATGCTGTCTGGCTCAGTTGCACTGTATGTCCAGTTTGCAATTGTGTAGTTAAGCAGGACTGTGAAATCACCTGCTGGGATTGTCAGATCAGCGCTCCTTGGAACATATACGATTGTGTTTTGCTCTGGGTCACTGAGTTCAATGTTGCTGATTGTGAAGTCCCAATCAACTTGGTAGTCGCCGTTTATTGCATCCATGTTCTCAACTTCATCAACAAACTTTGGTGTCCATGATGTCCAGTTTGCGTAAGAGCCGTTGTAAGCACTTCCGTTCCACCAGTTGTCTGTTAGCTGATCCCATGCGGTTGCACTTGGGTTGGTACCGGTGTCTTCATAGTAGTTGCTGAAAACTGGGATGTAGTATGTGTAGTCAGGAGTGAGGTCTTTCTTAACGACGACACTGACACCAGCTGCCTCTGCTTCCTTCTCAGTGTAGAGAAGGCTTCCTAATGCAACGGCAATGTCAGCTGCACTTGCAACGTCCATTGCAGCGGCTTGGCTGCCGACGACGATTTTAACTTTTGGCTGTCCATCCTTAACGAAGAAGTCCTTCCCTGGAAGATTTGCTTGAGCACTTGCAAAGCCCATGGTTGCTCCAACCATTGCGGCACCAACTGCCAGGGCCGCAATCTTTCTAACTTTCATTTCGCAACACCTCCATAGTTTTGGGCATAGAGCCCTAAAGTGTTTTCTAATGTGTTGTCAATACCTAACTATAAACTTGGGGTATATATACTTTTCGCTTTCAGACCCTTTCTAACGATTAAATAAGCTCGCTAATTGCCGTAAAAATTAAAAGAAGCTTTACTAAATGCCTACAATGCCTTCGCCTTTTGCCGATAATATCTGTCTATACTACGGGGCACTAACTCGGGACTATTTGGAAATTTCAAACTTTATTGTGTCATGCTCAATAAGCCTCTTCTTCAAAGGTCTATGGACGAGCTCATGTACGAATCCAGCCAAATCGGTCAGCACATTTTGAAGTTCTGATGCGGTCACGTCAATAATCTCTGGCTCAAGAATTGAAATTGCAACTGGAGCATACTTTGCTGTAAGCTGCATGAGGGTTTCAAATGAAGAGAGCAGTTCAGCTGCCACTAATGCATAAACCTTGTCTTCCCTTTCCTCCTGCACTTGGACAACAAACTTGTTGATCTTGCATCCCTCAAGGTAGAATGCCTTCATTATGGTCTCTTCTATTGTCTCCTTGTCTTTTCCGTAGGTCTCAATTACAAACTGATACCTGATGTTCCTCTCATCAACTATGAACTCTTCAATCTCATCCTCAGTATAGCCAATCTTCGGTTTAGGGAGCTGGTCAAGTGGAGGATATGCAGCTAAACCGCCAAACTGATCCATTAATTTCCCCATAAACAGAGACACATCCCCTAAAATTTTCATCAGTTCTTTGGCCGTGATCTCTAATCTTCCGGGTTTTAGCACCTCAACCACAACAGGAGAATACTTTAACGTAGCTCTTACAATTTCACTAAAGGAACCCTCAAGCTCAGCTTCTATCATAGCTGAGTATTTAAGCAGTTCTCCTTCCTCTTGATTCTCTATAATATCCTCAGTGTTAACCCGTTTAACGTCTATAGCAGTTTCTTCCTTAAGCTCTTTAACAACTTGTTCTATAGCTCTTTCTAAAGCTTTCCTGTCGTTTCCAAGCCCTTCAATATAAAAAATTACACCAATATTTGCCAATTTTACCACCACATTCCTCTATAATGTCTTTTTTTATATTCTCCAATTATTGGAATTGGTTCACCACAGTATTCACATCTTCCATTCTCAATATGATACTCTTCAATTGTAAAGCCCCATCTCACTATTAAAGGTTTTCCACATTTTGGACAGTATGTGTGCTCTCCAGGATGTCCTGGTATATTGCCCACATAGACGAACTTTAATCCCTCTTCTTTTGCAACTTTATATGCCATTTCAATGGTCTTGATTGGAGTGGGGGGTAAATTTAGAAGCTTGTAGTGAGGAAAAAATCGTGAGAAGTGCACAGGGGTATCGTCCCCTATCTCTTCAACAACCCACCTTGCAAATGCTCGAATTTCATCCTCTTTGTCATTAAGCGTGGGAATTATGAGATAAGTCAGCTCAACATGAATCCCAAATTCCTTCTTTGCTATCTTAGCTATTCTCCTGCTCGGCTCTCCACTCGGCACACTCGCTATTTTCATGTAGAATTTGTCATCAAAGGCTTTGATATCTATGTTCATTGCATCTATATATGGCGCCAATTCACGGAAAGGCTCCTCATTTATGTAGCCGTTGGTGACCAGAATATTGTTCAGTCCAGCTTTTTTGGCAAGCTTTGCCGTATCAAGGACGAACTCATACCATATTGTCGGCTCGTTGTAAGTGTATGCTATGCTCTCACATTCATAATGTTTTGCCAAGCTTACTATTCTCTCCGGCGTGGCATTTTGGAGATAGGGAAATCTCTCATCGGCTTGGCTTATCTCCCAGTTCTGACAGTGCTTACAATGCATGTTACATCCCACTGTACCTATCGAAAAAGCACACGAACCGGGATAAAAGTGGAAAAGGGGCTTTTTCTCAACAGGATCAGCAGCCATTGAAGAAACCATACTATAGTTTAATGTATAGAGCCTTCCACCTATGTTCTTCATCACCGTACAGGAACCTCTTTTCCCTTCATCAATGATGCAGTTCAGTGGACATAAATGACATCTCACTCGATTATCCTCCAAAGGCTCCCAATACATTGCCTCTCTCATAATTCTCACCACTAAGGAAGTTTTTTAAGAAAACCAACATTTTTAAAATCAGAGTCAAAAGTCGCTATTTTGGTAATTCCATGGGATTTACATGTTAAAACAATCAACGCATCGTTCGGAAGGAGAGAATATTTCTCCATAATCTTTACTAATGAGGTCAAATCAGAAGGAGCGGGCAACACAACAATTGGAAGCTCAGAAACTAAGTGGTTTAAATTGCCCAAATACTGCTGATAAATTTCAAAGTTTTGCTTCAGTGTTTTTTTGAACTTTTTCAATTTGTAATCCCCATAATATTCCTCAAAAATCACCCTCATTCCGACAAATATTGCCTCCTCGAGTGTGTTTATTGTTGTAGCAAATGTTTCCTCCAGCTCAAGGACTTTCCGAGCTTCCTTCGTTTTCTCAGTATAAAGCAGATAACTGACAATCACATTTGCATCTAAGTAGATAACCATAACTCATCCTCCAGCTCAAGAATTTCTTCAAGTCTGACCTTTTTTTTGAGTTTTATGCTTCCCTCAAGTTCATCTAAGAGTTTCTTTTTATCTCTCCTTTTGATCTCCACGATTAACCTTTCTCCCTCTCTAAATGGGAGCTTTTTTAGAGGTTTTAAAACGCCATTCTCGTAAATCACTTCAACTATTTCACTCATAACGCTCCCCATTTCAAAGTACGCCACAATTATAATTTAAACTTTCGGTTTAAAGGATAAAAATAGCGAAAATTCTGCCATCAAACTGAAGTGGTCTACATCGTATTTTTCGCCTAAACTACCTCTCATAGGCTTAATTAAGCATCAATACCACTTCTTTTTGTTTGAGCTCCTTTAGCATAGGAACCATAAAGTACTATTCCAAGACATGAATCTTTGAAATCTCTTTTTAGTTGAGCAATAATGGTCATCCTGTCACCGTAACTCATAACACGGGTGAAAAAAGATAAGGATTTTGGGTAATGATTAGGATTTCGCCAGATGCTCCCATCCCAAAATCGGCATTTTTTCCAGCTTATTCCCACGCTTCAGATAAACCCCTTCTCCCTTCTCGACCTTTCCAATCACAGTGAAATCAAAGTCAAGCTTATTCAAGTGCTCCTCAGGAATTGTAAAGATGAGCTCAAACTCCTCTCCAGACGCTAAAGCAATTTCAATGGGGTCTAACCCCAAAATCTCGGCCACTTCAAAAACTTCTCCTCTAATTGGCAATTTTTCAGAGTCAATCACAATCCCA
>JALTMZ010000195.1 GCA_027001105.1 Thermococcus sp. | reverse complement strand
ATCTAAATGAATAAGCATTGAGCTCCCAATTATTAAAACTGCCCCTAGTAGCTGTTTTAATGTCAAGACCTCATTAAATACCAGATACGCCAAAATTAGAGCTACGACTGGTTCTATCGTCGCTATTATCGAAGCTTTGCTTACCTCAACCTCTCTCAGGGCAGTGTTGTACAAAATGTATGCCAGAAATGTTGGAAAAAATGCAAGTGCAAAAATATAGGGAACAGCATTTAATGGAATTTTAAAATTAGAAAAGGGAACTAAGAACAGAGCTCCAAATCCAAGAGTATATAGTAATGCCTCTTCAGGTCTCTCGTTTCTAACTGCCATTTTACCTAAAACACCATATAATGCATAAGTAACTCCTGATAGGAGTCCCAATACTATTGCAAGAATGCTTATTCTTTCATTATTCGGATTTACAACAAATAGCACTCCCGAAACTGCCATTATCAATGCTATTGACTTTGTTGGGGTTACTTTTTCTTTAAAGACAAGGTATCCGAGTATCGTGGAGTGAATTGGGGCAGTATATAAGAGTAAAACCGCCAAAGACACTGAAGATATTCTTACAGTATAAAAATACAGCACATAGAACAAAAAAATGCTAAAAAACCCATAGAATGCGTAAAATGGAAGACGTTCTTTCTTAATCTTCAAACCTTTTGAGGAGTTATATATTAAAAGGAGAAAAAACGCAATCATCACTCGATAAAATACCACAGTAAATGTGTCCAAGTTAAACTGATACAGCAGTTTGGCAAATATTCCAAGAGTACCCCACATACTGGCAGCTAAAAAAACTAAAAGATACCCCCTTTTCAAGCTCCCACCTCAGATCTCTGGACCTACTGGTAGTTTTCTTTTGTGTTCGCTCTTCTTTATTAAATTCTCAACGTATTTGATTTTTTCAATTGGAATGTTTAATTCCTCAGCAATTTTTTCTTTTGGCATTTTCAAATCAACTAATCTGTAAAGAATCTCGTCCAAGAGCCTGTAACTTATGCCGAGTTCATCCTCATCCGTCTGCCCAATCCAAAGCCCAGCGGTTGGTTTTTTCTTAATGATCTTCTCCGGAACACCCAACCTCTTGGCAATCTCCCAGACTTCAGTCTTATAGAGATTTATCAGTGGAGCATAATCACTTGCACCATCGCCCCACTTAGTGTAATAACCAGTCAAAAGCTCGCTCTTATTGCTTGTTCCCAAGACGAGGAGATTATACTGGTTCGCATGAGCGTAGAGGAGAATCATCCTCGTTCTCACCATTATGTTGCCCTTGGTAATTTTGTTTGGCTTGAAATCAAGGTTTTTCTCAAAAGCATCAACAATTGGCTTGATGTTGATGATTTTATAGTTAATTCCGAGGGTTTCACAAACTAATTTCGCATCCTCCACGTCCTGATTCTCGTAGTATGGCATTATCAAGCCAAGAACCTTATCTTTTCCCAAAGCCTTCACCGCAAGGAAGGCAGTAGTAGCACTATCAACACCGCCACTAATTCCAACCACAACACCACCTACATTTGCTTCGTCTACTTTTTCTTTAATGAAGTACACTATCTTCTCAATAACCTCCTCGTAGTTTAGAGTCCTCATCGAGATCACCTTCTTCTCTTCCGTGTTTTTTCAACAGCACCTTCCATAAATCTAATATATCCATACACACTTAAAGCACTTCCTACAATCATAAAAACAAAAGCCAAGAGTGATAAGGGGGAGTAGGGGTAATCAACGCCGTAAACTCTATACGAATAGCTCACATTACCACTCTCGACACTTATTTCAGGTTGGGAAGTTGGGGTTAGACGAACAGATTGATTGTTGAGAGTGTAAGAGTTTATCTTCCCCCTCTGAATAACAACGACACTTGCATTTTGGGAGGAAATGATAAGAGTTCTATTTATTACGAAATAGTTGCTTTCGAACTCTTTGTCTCCAATAATGTGATGCCCAACACCTAAGGTTCCTTGGGAAAAATAGGATTTTTCAACGCTATACATTGATATTAAGGATAGTAGAAGAGCAAGTGCTAAAAAAATTAATCCTCCCTTTATCAGCGGATAATTAATGGCTCTTCTGAATGTAGTCATGGTATCACATCCAAAGTAGAGAAATAAAGAAGGAAAGGCTCAGATCTTACCTGCTAAATGACACTCAACCCAATGGTTGTGTTCGTATTCAATGAGCTGTGGATGCTTGACATCACAGAGTCCTTTCTCCATGTAGACACATCTGGGATGAAATCTACATCCTGGTGGAATGTTGACAGCACTTGGAACTTCACCTTTAATTGGCAATTCTTTGATGATGTTTCTTCTCTCTGGAATTGGCTCTGGAACAGCAGCCAAGAGAGCTCTTGTATATGGATGTATTGGATTGTCAATTACGACTTTAGCGGGCCCCATCTCAACTATTCTTCCCAGATACATAACAGCTATCCAGTCTGAGAAGTACCTTGCCGTTGAGAGGTCGTGGGTGATGTAGAGATATGTAACGCCCATCTTTTCTTTAAGCTCCTTCATCAATTCAAGGATTTCTGCTCTAATTGAAACATCAAGCATTGAAACGGGCTCATCTGCAACAATAAATGTTGGATTCAAGATGAGTGCTCTTGCAATAGCAACTCTTTGTCTCTGACCGCCTGAAAGCATATGCGGATGTCTTCCAACATAGTCCTCCGGTGGAACAATCTTGACCATTTCCAGGGCTTTGTATATAAGTTCTTCCCTTTCCGCCCTTGTTTCGCCTATTCCGTGAATTAAGAGAGGTTCTTCGAGCACGTCATATATCCTGAATCTTGGATTCATTGATGAGAAAGGATCCTGGAATATCATCTGAACCTTTCTTCTGTATGCCTTAATTTCCTCTTGCGTTTTGAGCTCAGTAACATCTTTTCCTTCCAGATATATCCTACCATCCGTAGGCTCGAGGAGCTTCATGACGAGCTTTCCTGTTGTTGTCTTACCACAGCCACTCTCACCTACTAAGGCAAAGACCTCTTGCTTGTACACTTCAAAGCTGACTCCATCAACAGCTCTAACGAATCTTGGAGGTTCCCCTCTAAGGGCTCCAAGTAACCCTCTTTTGATCGGGAAGTACTTCTTGAGGTTTTCAACTTTCAAAATTGGCTCGGCCATCTTTCATCCCTCACAACAGCCAGCATGCTGCATAGTGATCTTTATCAATCTCCTTTAGCTCTGGTTCTTGTTCTTTACATATCTGCATCGCATAGGGACATCTTGGATGGAATCTGCAGCCACTTGGGGGCTTAATGAGGTTCGGCGGTTGTCCTGGAATAAATTCAAGCTTATCAACGTCCTCATGCAATCTCGGGATTGCTGCAAGCAACTTTTGAGTATACGGATGGGCTGGCTCATAGTAAATCTTCTGGCTGTCACCGATCTCGATTATCTTTCCAGCATACATGATTGCTACTCTGTCGCTGATCTCTGCAAGAATGCTCAGGTCGTGTGTGATGAATATCATTGAAAGTCCAAGCTCCTTCTTAAGCTTCTTCATCAAATTGATGATCTGTGCCTGAACAACGACATCAAGAGCTGTTGTTGGCTCATCGGCAATAACAACCTCTGGCTCAAGGATTAACGCTGTTGCAATGATAACTCTCTGCTTCATACCACCGCTCAGCTCATGGGGGTATCTGTAAACAATCTCTGGCGACAGGCCAACTAACTCAAGATATTTCATTGCTCTGTCAAGGGCTTCTTCTTTTTCCATTCCTTTGTGATAAATGAGAGGTTCAATCATCTGATAGCCAATTGTATAAACAGGATTCAAAGCATTCATTGCACCCTGGAATATCATTGAGATCTTCTGCCACCTTATCTCTCTCCTCAAAACGTCCTCTGGAAGGCCAACTATTTCTCTGCCGTCAATTTTAACGCTACCACCGACTATCTTTCCTGGAGGAGTTGGCATTCCCATTAAAGTAAAGCCAAGAGAGGACTTGCCACATCCACTCTCCCCAGCGAGTCCCAATACTTCCCCCTTTTTGAGCTCAAAGCTGACATTGTCGACTGCTTTGACGACACCTCTGGATGTGAAGTAGTACATTTTGAGATCTTTAACTTCAAGGACAGTCTTAGCCATCTTCCACACCTCACAATCTCCTGAGTCTTGGGTTCAACACTCTATCCAGTGCCACACCAATAAGCACGAATGTCAATGCAACTAATGAAATTGCCAATCCTGGTGGAATGACCCACCACCAATACCCGTTGATTGTTGCACTGTTTGTCTGGGCATCATAGAGTATCTGTCCCCATGTAACCGCTGTTGGATCACCAAGTCCAAGGAAGCTAAGTGATGCTTCAGTGAGAACGGCTCCAGGAACGCTCAGAGCCATGACAGCAAATGCGTAAGGCATAATCTGCGGCATGATATGCTTGAATATAATCCTTCCAGTTCCAGCACCCAAAGCTTTTGCTGCCTCGACATAGGTCTGCTCTTTAATCTGGAGTGCCATACTCCTTGCAACTTTGGCAATTCCAGTCCATCCGAACATCACCAGCAGGAAGACTATTGTCCACAATGTAACGTGTCCCTTGAATGCTGCACCCAAAAGGATAAGGATCGGCAACGTTGGAATTGAGGCTACAAATTCGTTAACTCTCTGCATAAACTCGTCCTTCCAGCCACCAAGGTATGCGCTCGTGACACCGTATGCAATTCCAATTAAAACGCTCAAGACCGCTACTGACACACCAACGACAAGTGAAACTCTTGTTCCCCATACTAAACCTGCCCAAAGGTCTCTTCCTTTGTAATCCGTTCCCATCAGCCCATAAGTTCTTCCAGTGAGGATGATTTGGACAGGCTTTAAGTCAACTTTATCCCCCTTGTTAAACGTGAATATCTCAACTTGGAACTTGTAGTCCCCGTGGAGAGGCTGTGGGTTTATTAGTATTCCAGGTTCAGCTTTTGCAAATATGACTTCCATGACATCCATTGTGCTTTTTATTGTTTCAACTCTACCCTGAAGGTTCTTTGGATCTTCAAACTGCGACGCCCAGTTAAACACGTTGTTCCTAACAGCACCCATTTTGGCAAGTTGGTATATTGATCCCTCCACCAAGTCAGCACTCAAAAGCTCGATCTTTTTCCCATCTGGTCTGTAAACCGTAATTACGATCTGAGCTGGGGTGTTGAGATCAGCAAGCTGAACTCCGATATTCTTTATGATCAAATCTTTTGGGGGTAGATCGTATCTATTATTGTAGTCAAATTCAAAAGCGTAGTATTTTATTCCTCCTCCCAAATCCTGTCCTTCGGCTGTAACCTTCAAGTCGTTGTATGTGAAAACTTCGTGAGCTGCAAGCTTTTTTGCAGTGAAATAGTTATACCATACTGGGGGAACATTTGTAGGATTGCCCTCCCAGTATGTGGTCCATTTCTTTGGAATGTCTGGTTCAGTTATGTAAGGGGCTGCTATGGCCGTGAAAACTAAGAGAGCAAGTAAGAATAATCCAAGCAACCCACCTTTTTGCCTTCTAAATTCAAACCAGAAATCCTTAATACTCTCCTTTACATCGACCCATCTCATTTGCCTCACCTCATGTTTGCTGGGATGCACCAACTTTAACTCTTGGATCAAGGTAACCATATGCCAAATCCGCAAGTATCATGCTTATTAGATAAAGGGCAACTGTAACGAATGTAACTCCCATGAGAAGTCTCGTTTCGTTTTGTTGTAGAGCAGTCCAATAGAGTCTTCCCATTCCCGGCCAGTTGAAGACTCCCTCTGTAATGATTGCACCACCCAGAGAGCCGAGAAGGCTGAAGATCGTCATTGTGATGATCGGCGGAGCAGATGCTCTCAGAGCATGTCCGTAAATAACTTTTCTTTCGGGAACACCTTTAGCCCTTGCAGCCATGATGAAGTCTTCCTGCATTGTGCCGATCATGATGTTTCTGGTTGTCCATGCCCAACCTCCGAAGAGGACAAACACTATTGTCCCCACAGGGAGTACCATATGATAAAGGATGTCAGTGTAGTATGCAAATCCTTCCTTAGGTGGAGTGGATGTCATGCCACCACTTGGGAACCATCCAAGTTTGAACGAGAAGATTAAGATTGCAATCATTCCAAACCACCACATTGGTATACTGCTCGTTAGCATTGCGATAATAGAAACTGCCCTGTCCAATGCACTTCCTGCAACTTGAGCCGCTTTAACACCTAAGAGAAGGCCAATCAGAATAACAATTATCTGTGCCGTCGTGAAGAGTAAAACCGTTCTTGGAATTGCGGCTGCGATAATCTTCTTAACGTTAGTCTCACCGAATATTGGAGTTTTCGTATTCCCAAAGTTTAGGGTTAGAGTGTCCTTTGTTCTCTCTAAGACCCTAACCCAGAAAGGCTTGTCCAGCCCGTAGGCACGAATTAATCTGTTGTACTCATTTTGATACCACTGCTGAAACCTTTCAGGATCAGCTGAAAGCTGCTTCATAAGTTCAGGATTTGCTCTTAGCTTCATATTTATCTGCTCCTGTATGCTTGACTTCAAGTCCTCCTCTGCAACTTTTGTAAACAGAACTGAAACAAGTAGCGTTACTAATGCCAGAACTAAAAGCGCATTTAAGAGTCTAATTGCCAAATAACGACCGTATCCCAAACCTCACACCTCCCTGTTCAGACATGTTCATTCGGGATATTTCTCATTCATCAACATTTTCAATCTTGTAAAACTTTTATATATTTTTCTATAACGATAAGTGGGACACGTATATTTCAAGAAAATGAAGTAGTAAAACCTGCAGTGTACCAATTGTTTATATATGGAGAACAGAGAAAAACACCAAGTTCCAAAAACAAAGTTAAAAGTTAGAAAGAAGGAAAAGAAAGGTTCACTTCTTCCTTCTCAGGAGCAGTGGAATCAATGCCAGTCCTACAAGTGCTGCTGGACCACAGACACCAGTCTTAGTCTCGGTTGGTGATGGTGAGGGACTTGGGCTCGGGCTTGGTGATGGGCTTGGTGATGGAGATGGGCTTGGTGATGGTGACGGACTTGGAGATGGGCTTGGGCTCGGGCTTGGTGATGTGACCTGCTTCTTGATTACAATCAGAGTCTTCTTGTCAGTGAATGAGGTAACGCCCTCCATCAGTCCGCCTTTGACATAGATGTCGTATCTTCCTGCCTCCCACTTTGCAGTCTCTGAACCAGGAACAGTTATCTCGAAGACTCCTGCCTTAGTGAGTTTAGCCTCGCCGGTGTAGACTGGATTACCATTCTCATCTCTTATCTCAATGTAAACGAATCCCTTGTCAGCTGGCTGGGTTCCCTCTGTTGGATACTCAACAACCATGTTTGCTCTGACCTCGATCTTCAAGTCATCTCCTGTGAAGACCCTTGTCGGAATGTTAACACCAGCGAGCTCAAGCTTTGCAAGGATGAGCTTCTGCTTCCAGTAGTCAACGCTGAACGGATAGGTTGGGTCTCTGAATGCCTTGAGCTCAACGAATATCTTATCTGGGTCGTACTTCTCAATGTAGAACGGACCGTTGCTGACTACAGCGTTGCCATGCTCGTCAATCCACTTGATGAGTGCGTCGTAACCTGGTGTTGGGTCTTTAACATCGTTGGCAATTGAAGGTGGAACTGCCTTCTTTGCCTTGAGTGCCTCAAGAACCTTCCTCAAGTCTGCAACGTGATCTTTGATGAGCAAGTCAAGCTGTGCAACACCCTCTGCCTCCTCACTGAAGGAGTACTTCTGTGATGCGCCATACTCCTGTCCCTTTGCAACGAGTTCGCTCATTGCATAGAGGAGCTGCCATGGGAGCGTTGGCCAGACAGCGTTGTTTGCAGCGATGACATCATCAGCAATTGGGTGGATGTAGTCTGTATAGACTGCAATTGTGTCCTCATCGACGAACTCATAACCCTTTATCTGCTTGGCGATATCAACGAAGGCGTTTGCGATCTTCTCATCGTAGTATGGATCGTTGTCGCCATTCTTGTAAGCCCATTCATAGTTGAATGCTATTGCGTACTTGAAGTCTGCCATTGTCATGGGCTGTCCATCGTGCCAGTTGCCAAGCTTACAGTCGTAGGTAACCTTGGCTTTAGCCTCCTGACCAGCGTATGGTGAAACCCACTTCTTCACAGTTGCGTTCCAGATGACCGCTGTTTCGGGTACCTTAATTGGCCCTCTCTCAACCTTGAAATCACATCTGACTGGGATGTAGGTTCCGGTTGAGAGATCTGTGTAAACTGGGTAGTCTCTAACAACCCTCCAGATTGCACTTGCATAAACGTCGTCGATACCACCAATTGGGTTGAATGCGCTCATGAAGAGTGCACCGGTTGCTGAGTATTCAGCAACGTTAACAACCTTGTCAGGTGTTTCAGCAGTTATCAGGCTCCATCTTGTCCAGAGACCGCTTGAGACATCTCTTGCAATTGCTTTAACTCTGTTCTTGTTGACTGGGAAGTACTCCCAAGTTTCTACTGTGAACATTCTTATGCTGTCCATTATACCGAGTCCCATTGAAATCTTCTGAAGATCCCAGTACTGGTCAGCATTTCCTTCTTCAAGCTTGTACTCCTTACCATTAACCTCAACGCTTGTTAGTACGAGAAGCTTTGTGACATCATCAATTGTCCAGTCGTAAAGCTCCTTGAGCTTGTCTCCAACATAGTACTTGAGACCAAGTGCCTCAACAGCCTTGTCTGGGCCTCCTATGTAGTCAATGAAGTCCTTAACTGTGAGGGTTGGCTTGTACTCCCATCCAACTGGAGCTGGAAGCCATCCATACCAGTCAGCATACCAGAAGGCTGTATAGTCATCTGGCCACTTAACGTTAACCGTTGAAACCCAACCAGCAGTGTAGAGGTTCCACTCGTAGTTCTTTGGATCGCTCAGGTAAACTGTGGATGATGCCTTTCTCCTATCCCAGAGGAGTCTCTCAACCTTGAAGTGGAAGAACTTTTCAATTAAGTCAGCAACATAAAGACCCTCATCTTTTCTTCTATCTTCAATTCTTATGATGAACTTAACTGTAACGGGCTCACCATCAAAGTACCACCACTGTCTTCCGTTCTCATCGGTCTTGAGCTCGAGTTTGTGTCCCTGCTTTGCTAATTCATCGGCAGCTTTCTTCATAGCTTCCTCAACCATTTTCTGTGCCTTGGCAACGTCAGCTGTAGCTGAGATTCCAAGAGCCTTATAAACTGGCTCAAAGTATGGGTTTGCACCTGTGCTTGGTCTGATACCACCAATCATTGGAGCACCGCTACCTTGGAGGATGTTCTGAACAATGTACTGCCTGCTGACGAGCCAGTTCATTGCAAATCTAACTTCTCTAATTGCAAATGGGTTGAAATACTTCTTCTCACCGACTGTAATCAAGTATGGGCTGTCATCGTCATGGACGGGGTTCATGGTGATTTCCCAATAACCGCTTGCTGTTTTGATGAGCTTTAAGTTGTTTAAAACATCCGCTGGTAAGTCCTTGAACTTAGCTCCACTGACTGACCAGAGGAATATATCCAGGTCTCCTTTTGCAACGTCTGTTATACCAGTTTCTTCATTTGTCCTAATTGAGATGTAAACAGTGTCAGGAGCTGGCCCCTGCTCTGCTGCAGCTAATGGTCCCAAAAGCATAACAAACACAAACAACAAGGCCAAAATTCCAGACCTCTTCATGGTTTAGTCCTCCCTCATTTTCTTAAACACTACTGCATTTCTTAGGGTATAAAGGCATAAGATTATACATGCGATTCCTATTTAAGAGTTACGTTTTTGTAAAACTTTGAGGATGTTCATTGTACTCCTGCAAGCCCATACATGAAGAGGAGCACTAACATTGGAACTCGAGCTTAATGCGACAATATTATTGGACAGTTCCAGCATTAATTTAATAAGCAAACATGTTTTATCAGATTATCCAGATAAAATTTTGTAGAAAGCCGAGAAAATCGTCTGAAACCTTATTTCATGACATCAATATCGAAAATCTTAAAAACATTAGGCATTTGACGTTTAAACGGGCACTTATGCATGAGCTTGTTCTAAAGGGCAAGTTTTTTGTTGAAAAGCATGTCATAAATGGATACATTGGGGTTGATAATGGTAAAATTACAAAGTTCTCAAAAAAACCTCTCAAGGGGGAAAAAATCATTGAAACAAAAGCTCACGAGGTTATAATCCCTGGAATGATTGACGTTCATGTTCATTTAAGGGATTTTAATCAAAAACATAAAGAGACAATAAAAAGCGGAACTATGGCTGCTCTTCATGGAGGAATAACAACGGTATTTGATATGCCAAATACAGATCCACCAGTTATGACTAAGGAAATTTTTGAAAAGAGAACAGAGCTCTTCAAAAGAAAATCGTATACAGATTACGCATTGGGCTTTTTAATCGCAGGAAACTGCAGTGAGGTTAAAAATGTAAAAGCAGATTTTTATAAAATTTTCATGGGAGCCTCCACAGGAGGAATCTACTCGGAAAATTTTGAAGAGGATTATAAGTGTGCCGATAGAAAGGTTAGTGTTCATGCTGAGGATTATGGACTAATTCAAAAATTCCCAGAGAGGCCCAACATTGTGGAGGTCAAAGCAATTGAGAAAGTTCTGAATATTAGCAAAAAATTAAGGAAACCTCTCCACATTTGCCACGTCTCTACAAAAGAAGGGTTAAAGAGAATTTTGGAAGAAAGTCTCCCATGGATAAGCTTTGAAGTTACTCCTCATCACTTATTCCTGACTAAAAGGGACTTTAAGGAAAATCCACTTTTAAAAGTGTACCCTCCATTAAGAAGCAAAGAAGATGTCAGATATCTTTGGCAGAACTTTGAAAAAATTCCAATCGTTGCAAGCGACCACGCACCCCACACTTTAGATGAAAAAGAAGAAGGTGCAGCAGGTTTACCTGGATTGGAAACTGAATTAGCACTTCTCCTGACAGCGTACAACAAAGGCATGATCCCTCTTTGGGATATAATTGAAAAAACATCCCTAAACCCAGCCAAGATTTTTGGAATAAAGAACAAAGGTTTCGAAGTTGGGAAAGACGCTGATTTAATAGTTGTGAACTTAAAAGAAGAGTGGAAA
>JALTMZ010000194.1 GCA_027001105.1 Thermococcus sp. | reverse complement strand
AGTTATGGACAGATATGTTTAGCTAATTAAGGCTCCTAAAGGTTATGATATAACTCCAGTTAAAAAGGATATAAAAAAGCTTATTTTAGAAAAATACCCTGAATTAAAAGCCGAAGTCCATAAATGCATTGGCTTAACGGTTGATTTAGTGATTCTCTATAAAGACGGCATTGTTTTGATAAAACGCAAACACGAGCCTTTCAAAGACCACTGGGCTTTGCCAGGTGGTTTCGTTGAGTACGGGGAAAGAGTAGAAGATGCGGCAATTAGAGAGGCAAAGGAGGAGACAGGGCTGAATGTTGAGCTGATGAAACTCGTTGGAGTTTACAGCGACCCTAACAGAGACCCAAGGGGGCACACAGTTACAATAGCATTCTTAGCCAAGGGACATGGAAATCTTAAGGGGGGAGACGATGCCAGAGAAGCAAAGGTCTTCAGCTTTGATGAGATTAAGAGCTTAAAGCTGGCTTTTGATCATGATAAGATAATTGATGATGCATTAAAAGCTCTAAGGGGGTGAGTTTGTGATTGATTCTGTGAGGTTTGGAGAGATTGTTGTTCAAGGTAGGGGATACCCATATGACATCGTTATTTATCCTTCTGGAAAGATTGAGCGAAGAAAAAAAGAGTTGTCAAAGAAAAAGCATGGAACAAGTCATAAGTTTGATCCAGATGAGCTGAAGGAGTATCTTAGAGAGGATTTTGATATTTTGATTGTAGGAACTGGGATTTATGGTGCTTTAAGGCTATTACCTGAAGCTAAAGAACTTGTCAAAGGTAAGGAAATTATAGAAAAACCGACTCCAGAGGCAATAAAGCTCTTCAATGAGTTGAGAAAGGAGAAGAAGGTTCTGGGAATATTCCATATTACCTGCTAGCTTGATTAACATTGGTCAAGAAATATACCCCACTGCTTACGTTTCTATTCATTTACTCCACTTATTACAGCAACCTATATAAAATTCCTAAACTCACCAAACCAATTCCGAAGCTTATGAAATATTCAAGCGGATACGTGAGCAGAAACAATGGAAGAGTGATTATTCCGAAGAGCACTCCAACCAAAATCATGAGTACAATCATATGCCCAATATTGAATTCTGGAATTCCAAGCTCACTTCCTTCATAGCGAAAGAAATATGCCATTGTTAGGAATGAGGCATTTAGAGGGAGTAGCAATATGTAGGGAAACAGGACGAGAGCTTTTGAATCATAATAGATGGCGAGAACTAAAATCAAGCCTGAAAGCAGCATAGGGATTACAGACATTGAGAGAGCTTTGCTGAGGGCGTATTCCCTCTTGGTGAGCGGTAAGGATTTGAGGAAGTCCAAAACTTTGCCTTCTACCTTAAGCACGGCATCTGCTCCGGGGATTGTAAAGACCCCCAAGATGAAGAGGAAGTAAGTTGCTCTCATAAGTGAAAGACTTCCGCTTTGTATTGTCATGAATATCTGGGGCAATAAAACATAAATTGGCATCAAAAATCCAGTTATCATTGCAGTCTTTCGGAAGATTATTCTCAGATCCTTGAGCGTGAGGGCAAAAACTTTCCCGCCAAGAGAGGCTCTGAATTTTGAAGTCTTGACTTTTTCAGATTCGAGCTTGGGTTCAAGAATCCCGCTCCAGACTCTTTTCAGAGCAAGCTGATAGAGAGGAACAAACACCGCAACATAAAGCAAAAGCATTACAACGCTTTTCTTTGGATCAAAAATTGAGGAAATTGTAAAAGGATACGCTATAGAGTACCTACCAATTACTGCAGCAACCTTTTCGCTGTGTTGCTGAATGTACTCTTGCATATAGCTTACTCCATAAAACAGCCCCATAAACGCAAATATCGTCAGAATTTTAAGAAAGTTTTTTAGGCTTCCGCTTCTGCTTTTTCTGTAGCTAATTCTAAGCCCAAAAGTGGAGTAGATTATTAATCCAAGTGTGTGACCAGCAAGCATTCCCACGAAAACCCATAACAGAGCTAAAATTCCATTCAAAGGATACTTCATGCTGATAACAGCTACGCTTGGCAAAATTATTGCCAACGCTGGGATTTGGTCAATTATCAAAAGCTCACTTAAATAGAGTGCTCCAATTCTTATTGGTAAAGCCTTCATTGGTTCAAACAAACCGAGCGAGACTACATAAGACGATTGAACCGTGGTAACATAAAGCGAGAATATAAAAGGAATTAATGCCAAAGAAGACAGCATCGCAACTATATAGATTTTGTCATCAGAGAAAGAAAGTCCTATAGCCATCATGATTCCAAAGAAAATGAAAGCTATGCTCTGAATTGCAACGTTTCTTTTTATGTTGACGGCATTCTTAAGATGCTTTCTAAACTTCTTCTCATCATTGGCTATCTGAGGATTCCTTTTTAAAATCTGATAGTGAAGCTCACGGTAGAGAATCTTAACAACTTCAAACATTCGACACACCTACAGGCTTTCCTTAAGTGCTTGAACTATGTGGGCAATTTCATCTTTGCTCTCCGTAAGCTTGAGGAAGACATCTTCAAGGCTTTCTTCATGAGCTTTCTCTTTAAGCTCTTCAATTGTTCCCTCTGCAATTATCTTACCCTGATAAATGACACCGATTCTATCGCAGATGACCTCAGCTAAGGACAGAATATGGGTGGAGAAAACTATGCTCTTCCCTTCATTTTTGAATTCAAGCAGAAGCTCCCGCAAAATTCTGGCTGACTTGGGATCCAAACCATTCATGGCTTCATCCAAAATGAGAACTTTTGGATCATGGAGTAGAGCTGTTATCAGAGAAACCTTTTGCTGAGTTCCAAAACTGAGGGTTCCAATGAACTGCTCTAAATACTCTTCAATACCAAAAGCCCTAACGAAATAGTTCACTCTCTCCTCAAGTTTATCCTTTGGAATCCCTCTCATACTTCCGACAAAGTTGAAAAGCTCACTTGGAGTCAGGCTTTCGTACAAAATTGGTGTCTCTGGAACATAGCCAACTATCTTTTTAACCTCAATTGGATTTTTGGCAACATTTATCCCTTCAACCAGAACTTTTCCACTCGTGGGCTTTAAAATCCCAGCAAGAATTTTCATGGTGGTCGATTTACCACTCCCATTTGGTCCCAGAAGACCATAAATTTCGCCATTATGAACGCGAAAGCTGATTCCATCAACGGCAACCTTATCTCCGAACTTTTTAGTGAGGTTTTCAACTTCAATCATAAGATACACCCGAATTAAAAAGCTCTGCTCTATTTAATAACTTTTTCTCATGTATTGAATGCTTTTTCAACTCTTACAAAAAAATTTAAATATTTCAACTGCGTAATACCACAAACCAAAGCTGATGCAGGAGATTTTTATTTTGGTCGTCTTTATGTCTTCGTTCTGCATCGGTTTGACAGTGGAGGCTTGTTTATGGAAATTTATAACCCAAAATTCGCTATAGCCCTTTTGTTAATCAGTTTGGTTTTTGTTAGCGGTTGTGTGAGTAACATTCCTACCAACGTACCCGCAAAGACTGTAACCGTAACAGAAACTGAAAGCATTTCTAGGAGCACCACCACATCACAAGAAACAACCTCTTCAACAAAAACCTCAACTTCCTCACAAATCTCCTCAACAACTCCAGAAACCCAAACATCAAGTGAAATGCCAACACAGACAGAAACTCCAATACCCGCTCCAAACGAAAGTGTTCAGTATGACGAAGATGGAAACCCCATCTGCACAGCCAATATGGACGAGGATTCAGGCTGTGAGGACAACAAGACGATCGAAGGAAGTGGTCCTGGCTTTTCCCTACCCGAAAATTTAGTCCTCAACATAACCCTTCAGCCGGTTCTCAAGCTCACTCCAATAGGGACGCCTAATCTCACTTATGCTGGTCCATTGAGCTCGATTGCGGAAGTTCCAGGCGAGAATAATGTCATAGAGTGGGTTGGCCTTTTAACTTCCCCAGTTTATCCGGGAGATAGTATCATCCTGACGCTCCACTTCAAAAACGAGAGCCTTATGAGGGAGTACATCCACATGCCATTCCTCATGGATCCAGTAAGCGGAAAAAAGATAACCTATGAGCCGACCGTGATAAAGCTGAGTGATGGCTACGAGTTCGGAAGACGCTGGGAGGTTTACCTCTACGGCGGCATAACCGAGGGAAAATTCATGCTCTACGAGATTACCGGCGATGGCCTTGTAAAGCTCCAAGAGGGGAAGGTCGAACCTCATGGCTCTTCAGTAAGCTTTAATATAGCCAATTTTTCGTCAATCTTCCCGGAGAAAGTTTACATGAGCATCAAAGCCGTCCCGGTAAGCGCTAAGTTTCCCACATTCAACTATCCATCAAAAGAAAAGCTCGTCATACGGGCTAAAGAAGGGAGGATAGACTACTACACCTCGGCATGGTTTGGGATTCAGGACGAACCAGTCAGCTTACGGTTTACGAGCAACGGTCACGACTTGACCCTTGAGTTCTACGTAACTGAAGACGACTGGCTCTCCTTCACAGGCTTCATAGACAGTGTCGATGACGGTAAAGCTGACTGGCTCTTCGAGGTCCGCAACGGAAAGTACCAGCTCAAGGATTCCTCGGGAAGTGTTTTTAGGGAAGGAAACGTCACCCTCAAGGAGACACAACTCGGGAAGAAGGTTACCCTCAAGATTGAGAATTTCTATGGTCTCGTTCCCTGGAAGAACTTCCGTTTCTGGATGACAAACTGGATGGAGCGTTTTCCCGCAAGAAGCAACATCTGGGTTGACGCAAACAATGGGATGAGCATAGAAAAGGACGTTGACCGCTATTTCGTCGTAGTTGTGGAAGACGTCTTCATAAAGGGCAACAAGGACAATGCAGAGGGAGAAATACAGCTCTCTTCGTGGGGTTATGGAATGACCTGGCCGGAAGGCAAGACCTACCCCATAAACCACAGCAAGGTTTACACCTTCGGTTATCCAGTTGCCCACTGGGTTGAGGCAGAGGACAACAGCAGACTCCTTTACCACGATGATATGGCAACGGGAAGCCTCGGCTACGCGTTCGTGAACGGCTATCCCATCATAGCGATGCCAATGGAAGAGGCAAAGAAGTACAAGATTATCGTCCTTGAAACCGTTGCCTGGGACAGGGATGAGCCTGGCAAATACGTCACTAAAAGCGCGGGTTTGCTCACGGACTTCGCCATCGGAATGGCCACGGGAGAGATTGGGACAATAGCAAGCTACGCTTACAAAGGCATCATGTGGACGAACTGGCTGGTAAACAGGCAAAGCAGCGATGAGCTGTGGGGGAACGTCTTCAACTGGCTGGCAGGGGCTGAGCCCGACAAGGTGGGGGATGCTGTTTACATCCTCAAGCCAAATGAGACGGACTTTACAAAGGGTTACCGCGTAACTGTCGAGTCCAAAGACGAGAATATGCGTGTTACCTACGTGATCTACGAGGTCGAGGTACCGAGGACGCTCCGCTATAATTATATAAAAGCGGAGCTTTTGGGGGTTGACTTCACAAAAGATACAGAGTGGGGGGACGACGAATATTACTACTATGTAAGAGCCTGCGACGGTTTCGAGAGCCTTGGAGAAACGACGGGATTGCACGACGTTGAAGTTGAAGTTCTCGGGCCCAAGGGCTACGCCTACTCTTACCCGGTCCGCTCCAGCGATGGGGTAACTTTTCACCGTGAGTCCTGCTCAGCGTCAAAGATATCCCACAAGCACATCAACGGGAACAAGCTCTCCCTTAAGCCTAACTTGGTCATGCTCAAACGTGATGATGCGAGGGTTCCCTTCCTTTACATGGAATACTCGGGCTGGGAAGAAGATGCAGGAAACTGGGGCAACGACGATGATCCAATGGGCAACGTCGGGATAACAGTCATCTTCGACGATGACTACTTCGACTGGGATCCTTATTCAGCTATTCCGAGCAAGTACTGGGCAGTTGAATACAATGTCTGCGGTGTTTCCGGGGGCTGTTCAAGGGTGTGGCTTGGATTGGATGTTAGAACGGAATGATGCTTCCGCTTTATTCAATTTTGGTTTTTTATTTTATAATGTCCTTTCTTTGTTGGCAGATGCAGAGCATTTAAATAACTCTGCTCCAAATATTGAATTATGAAAGTCCTTCTTGTAACAGGTAAACTGGCAGAGCCTCTAGTAAGGAAATATGGTAAAGGCTGTGATGTATTTGTAACCCCAGTTAGCGTAGCCGCTTTTCTCACTCCTAAGCTCATAGTCCATTACCTAAAGAAAGCCGGCATAAAAAGTGAAGATTATGATTTAATCCTAATCCCCGGTCTTGTTAGAGGCTCAGCTCGGATTATCGAGGATGAGCTTGGCATTCCAGCGTTCAAAGGGCCGAGGTATGCCTTTGACTTGCCTCAAGTTCTTAAAGCTTTAAAGCAGGGATTCAAGCTGAGCAAGGAAGTTCCAGCTGATGATCTCTTTCAACGGGATGCACTTAAAAAAGTTAAGGATATCAAAAATAAGACAAAAAACAGAGATTACATCGAAAAAGCCCTCAAAAAGCCCCATAACTTCTTAATTGGAAACCTGCCGGTAGGCTTTGACTTCCCACACAGAATCTTGGCTGAGATAGTTGATGCACCAAAGCTGAGCGTTGATGAGATAGTGAGCAGAGCTATTTATTATCTTGAGAGTGGAGCGGACATCATAGACATCGGTATGGTAAGTGGAGAGACAAATTTGGACTTTGTTGAGCTAATTCCAGAAATCAGAGATGCCCTAAAAGAAAGGGGATATAATATTCCAATAAGCTTTGATTCCTTAAACACGAAGGAAATTGACAGAGCTTTAGACTATGCAGACTTATTTCTCAGCATTGACGAGAGCAACCTCGAGGAGCTTGTGACTGAGAAGCCAGTGGTTTTAATACCTACAAACCAGAAAAAAGGATTCTTTCCAAGGAATCCACATGAAAGAGTTGAATTTTTGGAAATGCTCAAAGAAAAAGCCCTTGATTTAGGTTATAAGCGAATTATCCCCGACCTTATTCTCGAGCATATCCCTCATCTGGCTCGTTCAATAACTGCTTTTCAACTCTATCGCGAGAGAAATCCCAATGACGTGCTTTTAGCTGGTGTTGGCAATGTTGTTGAATTAATTGATGCTGACAGCATTGGAATAAACGCAGTTATGGCGGGTTTTGCCAAAGAACTGAAAATTCCTCTGCTTTTGACCACAGAAGTTAGCCCCAAGTGCAGAGGAGCAGTTAAGGAGCTGAGGAGAGCTTTGGACATGATGCTCTTCGACATGCCGAAAGATCTGGGCATTGACTTGCTGATTTTAAAGGAGAAGAGGAGTGAGAAAGTTGAGTATGAAGTCAAATCCCCTATAATTGAAGCCAGAGAAAGGGAGGTTAGGCTGGAGGATATTTACTTCAGGATTTTTACAAGAGAGGAAAAAATCTGGGTGATTGCTCACAAAGGAACTGGGCAGATTTTGACGATAGTGGGAGAAGAACCAAATGCAATCATTGACACAATTCTTGAGCACTTTCAAATCTCGCCGAGGCACGCTTTTTACCTTGGAAGGGAACTTGAGAGGGCTAAAACCGCTTTAAGATTAAAGCGCTCTTATATTCAGGAGGTTGAGCTGTTCAAGGAGTTTTACTGAAAAGCTTAAAAACTGAGGAATAAAAGAATTTAACGGCGGGCATGTGATGACCTTTCTACGGTCTGAGCTCTGCGATGATGACTACAGCCAAGGCTGATCATTCATCAAAAATCGGCGGCTTTGGTTTTCTGAACTTTATATCGAGTTCTTTCCTCTGAGTGCTTACTTTCTCAAGCAAGCTCCTAACTCTCTCATTCTCAGGATACTTGATTTTGAGCGTCGTCAAAATTCCCTCGGCAAAGCCGAGTATGGAGACTTCAACGAAGTCTTTGCCCTTTTTGGATTCGAACTCTTTGTTTAGGGTTATGAACGACTCAATTCTTGGAATTAGGCTTTCCTCTCCAAGCTCTCTGCAAAGGGTTTTGAGCTCTTCTAAGACATCCATCATATCACCTCAGCTTTAGATTGAAAAATTTAACGGCATTTTCCTCAGTTATCCTCTCTACTTCTTCAAAGCTTAGCTCTTTAAGCTTTGCTATCTCTTCAATTGCTACCTTTACGTAGCAAGGCTTGTTTCTCTGCCCTTTAAATGGACTCATATAAGGAGAGTCTGTTTCTACCAAAACTGCATCAACATCGAGAACTTCTGCCGCAGCTTTGACTTCTGGGATGAAGACAATACCAGTGTTTATCCCGATGTAGTGTCCGTTCTCTGCAATCTCCTTCGCCAGCTCTTTACTTCCAGCGAAAGAGTGGAAGTAGGCGTCTACACCATAGTGCTGAACAATTTCATATGCCTCTTTTTCAGACTCTCTGGCATGAATGACTACAGGCTTTTTGATCTCAAGTGCCAATTTGAGGAAGTGCTTGAAAATTTGCATCTGATTTTCTTTTTGCTTCTCATTTTCTGCGTAGTGGTAGTCCAAGCCAATTTCGCCGACTGCGGCTATCCCATCTTTATGCTCCCATATGAACTCCTCAACCTTCCTAACCTTCTCCCAATTCCCCCGTCTCGCTTCGTTTGGATGATAGCCAAGCGTTGGAAAGATAAAGCCGAAGTAAGGCTTCAGCATCTCCCAGCTTTTCCATACGTGAGCTTTTCTGTACTCTGTTATTGAGTCAACAACGACTTTAAGCTCAGCTTTGCACTCCTCTATAATTTTTGGTGCATCTCGCTTATAAAACTCAAAATGAGCGTGAGCGTCTATTATCTTGACCACCCAAAATGTCGCTCTATCTTCCATATATTAACCCTTCGGCTGGCCATTCTATGGAAGAGCCACAAACTTTTTATTCCTTAGGGTAAAACAAATTTTGGTGAATGTAAGATGGTTACTGTAAAAGTTTCCTCAAAGGGTCAGATAGTCTTACCAAAAAGCATCCGGGAAAAGTTTGGGATAAATGCCGGTGACGAGGTAGAGATTCTTGACTTTGGAAGTGAAATAGTGATAGTGCCACTTAGAAAAGCAAGCCTCAGAGGTCTTGTGAAATTTGACAAACCCGTAAAGGAAATTCTCAGAGAGGTTCGAGAAGAAGAGGCTAAACTGGAGGCAAAGAGATGAGAGTTGTCCTTGATAGCTATGCTGTTTTAACATACATAGCAGATGACCCAGGTGCAGATAAAGTTGAGAAATACCTTAAGCTAGCTCAAAATAGTAAGGCTAATCTCTACATGAATGTTGTGAATCTCGGTGAAGTTTATTATATCATTGCCAAAAAGAAGGGCATTGAGGTTGCCAATACGGTCATTGCACTTCTTAAAAGAGAACCAATAACCTTTGTTCCGGTGGATGAAAGATTAGCTTTAATGGCAGGGAGGATCAAGGCATTTCATAAGCTGAGTTATGCCGATGCTTTTGCTGTAGCAACTGCCATTGATACAGATGCCATTCTCTTGACATGTGATGAAGAGTTCAGAAGTGTTGAGGAGAAAGTTAGAATAGAGTGGATTTAGACATAGCTCTTCTTTAAAAATTCCTGTTTATCCATTTTTAAGTCCCCTCTTCCTCCACACAACTTTACCATCCTTTCTAACAACCGCCAAAATCCTATGATAGGGAATCTGCGTCTCACCAATAAAGAAGTAGCCGTGTCCAAGTTCGATAATTTCTACGGGGATTTTCTTGATGTTTCCATAAGCTCCCCTGTGCTCAATCACTATGTAGTAATCGCTCTCGTTTTCTCTTGGATCGTACTTTATCTTTGCCAGTGCCTCTTTTACTGAACCTTTCCTCATTCGAAGTCCTCCAGAAGGTGCTTTACATACTCAAGGTTTTCTTTCCAGTTTTTAATTACCCTTCCATGACCTGGCAAACCAAGATAGACGTCAAGCTTTTCAAGCTTTTGGAGGGACTTTTTGAGCATCTCTAAGCTTCCTGTAGGAAAATCTGTCCTTCCAACAGTCTTGTTGAAAATCGTGTCTCCAGTGAAGAGCAGCTTTTCCTTCGGCTCATACAGGCAAGTACTCCCCCTCGTATGTCCGGGAGTGTGGATTACAATCAGCTCAAGGTTGCCAACTCGCAAAGCCTCCCCACCGCTCAGCTTTAGGTGAACTTCATGAGAGGTATAGCTTCTCCCATGGTAGAATGAAAGTATCACATAGTCATCTCCGCTTTCCAATGCTTCGGCAGTATATTTATGAGCCGCAAAGTAAACATCAAAACCCTTTTCCTCGAAATACCTCCTAAAAGCTATGTTCCCACCAACGTGGTCAAAATGCTCATGGGTATTGAAAATTGTAATTTTTTCAACACCTTTCAGATAGTTCTCATTGAGCCAGACATCTATGTATTTGTGCCAGTAAACTCCAGTGCCGGTGTCTATTATCAGTGCCTCATTTTCATCTCTAACTAAGTATATGTTTGAGTCCCAGCCAATGCCTTTGAGCATTACAGTATTCGGCGGAATTTCGATGGGAATCATGTTCATCACCTCAAAAAGGGGCTCCAGGGGGGACCGCGTCCTCATCCGAGGGAGCGAGTCTCGTCAGCAAGGGTAAAACTCTTCATCGCCCATTTAAAAATTAACGCCAAGGTTTAAAAAGTTAGGGAGACTTTATAAAGGCTCACTACTACTAATGGTTAGGTGATTTTAAATGAAAGCTGAGAGAGCCAAAGAAATTTTGATTAATCTGCTGAGAATCCCTTCCCCTTCCGGAAAGGAAGACAGATTGGCATTGCATATTATGGAGTTCCTTCACAAACTCGGTTATGAGGTTCACATAGAGAGCGATGGCGAGATAATAAACCTCATCGTTAATCCAGATGCCGAGCTCTTCTATGAGGTGCACATGGATACAATTGATATAAGGGTTCAACCATTCATAAGAGGCAACATCGTCTATGGAACGGGGGCGAGCGATATAAAAGGGGGCTTGGCGAGCATTTTGCTTATGCTTGAGAGCCTAAAGAAAGAAGGTAAGGACTTAAACGTTGGAATAGTCTTTGTCAGTGATGAGGAGAAGGGAGGAAGAGGATCCGCTTTGTTTATGGAACGTTACAGACCAAAGATGGCAATTGTTTTAGAACCAACTGACCTTGAAGTT
>JALTMZ010000193.1:1631-11177 GCA_027001105.1 Thermococcus sp. | reverse complement strand
CCACTTCCACTCCTAAGATGTCTTCAAGCTGCTTCGCTTCCTCCCTTGTGAACTTCGCACTTACAAGGGCTGCTTTATCGTTGGCTAAAATTAAGTTACCTAAGGCAGTCAGCTTGCTCAAGAATGGTTCAATCCTAATATCAATGTCGTATTCCCTTAAGGCAGCATTTATTCTCTCAAGCTCGGTGTCCCAGATGTAATAGGGAACAACAATTGCATTTGAGTTTCCAGCAGCAAAAATACCAACTATCCTGGATTTCATAATGCTCGTTTCGATAATTGGGACTTTCAGAACTTCTCTCAAAACATTGAGCTTCTTTTCTTGAAGGCCCTCCCTAACCAAGAGCACTTTATCCGTAGCGACACCAAACACACCCAGATAGGGAGAATTTTCAAAGTCAAGTCTTTCTATGTGCATTTTCCACCACTCACGAGAAATAAAAATTGAGAGATCAGCTCTCCGTTGCCTGTGCTTCGGGTTCCTTTTCTTCTTCCTTCTTTTCTTCAGTCTTCTTTTCTTCTTTTACGGCTTCCTTTACTGTCCTCTTTGCCTCTGGTGGAAGCTCAACATAGGCAACCCTGACCTTACCTTTTCCTTCAACCTCTTCCTCGACCACCTTAACTTTAACCCTGAGCTTGCTTGGAGGTTTTTCAATTCCCCTCTCCCAAATCTTTTCATTAACCTCTGGGGCTATGATGACTTCTTCAGCTTTTGCATGCCTTGCAACAAACTCTCTAACGAACTTAGCAGCTCTTGGTGCTCTCTTCCACCTTGGAACGATCTTTTTGATCTTCCTTATTGGGACAGTGAAAATAACCTCATCTCCGACCTTAATCGCCATTTTTCATCACTCCTTAAGCTTTGTCCTTCTCCAGTATCTTCTCTTGGGGTGAGTTATAACTCTTCTGTTTGTCTTCACGATAACCCACACAGGAACTCTCCTATTCTGCTTAGCGGCCTTTGCTAAGCGAAGCTTCTTTGCAAGAGGCTTGTACCTTGCCATTCTTATCCCTCCTAAAGTTATCGTAATAAGTCCTAACCAAGCTTCAAGATTAAGCTTATTTAAATCTTCCCCTTAAGTTCCATATTCAGAGCTAACATTTCAGTTCCCTTTTATAAATCTTGCTTCTTCCATCCCAGAACTCTCGACTGATAGTGCCTTTTTGGGAATATTGTCAATGGGTCTATTCCCTTAAGCCTTAAGAGATGTCTCAGCTCAACTTCATAATCGCTCTTTTCCAGCTTTTCGCTTTCTCTAATCTCAACGATGAAGAGCTTTTCTGTAAGCTCTTTTATTGTTTTGTAGCCTAATCCGAGCAAAGGACGTATATACTGAACGTTAAACCTATCTTCAAGGCTTCTTGTCCTCCTTAAATCCAAAAAAGGAACCCTATCATCTCTCCTTGTACCGTCGCTTATTCTCTCAACCTCCTCACGGCTTGCAAGCTCTTCGAGAGCCTTTTCGTGGATAAACTGAATTGCATTGCTCGGATGTCCATCTCTAATGCACATCTCGGCAGCTTTTTCTAAAAGTTCTTTACCTAAAACCACAACCTCATGATTAAAGCCCAACCTGTCAGCAGTTTCCTTTGCGTATCTCCAATTATCGAGAAGACCAAAGCTTATCGTGACTAACTTTACCTCATAACCTAATTTTTGCAGAATCCAAGCCGCTAAAGATGAATCCTTGCCCCCGCTGTAGAGGTGATAGACTTCCATTTTTATCAAAGAAAACCGGGGAAATAGAAGTTATTAATTTTTTCTATGGTGCAATTATTTTGTAACTTTAATAGAGAGCAGACAATGCTGAAAGAGATGCACTTTCAGTGAAACTAACATTGGTTAGCTTATTACTTATGAGGATGCCTTTGGGAGAGAAGTAAAAAGCCAAGATTAGTATCAGCAGAACTCCAAATTATCTCATTGATCCACACCTATTCTCCATGCACAAACCCCATTAATTCTCTCTCCAATCACCCATTTATTCCAGACTAAGATCTTGGATACCGGTTCTTTTGTTCTCCAGCATTTAAAGTTCTTGAAATCATAAACACAGATGCCTTTAGCTTCCCGAAATAAGCCAGATGTCTTTACGTCAAGATAGGCGAATGCCATCAGATCATTTTTTGCCGCCTTGATCCCTTTTATTAAAGATGGAGTCTTCAGTCTTTTGTAAACTGGCGAAGCTACAATCTTCTTGAGTTTTCCTTCAAAATCAATAATGTAGACTCTACCGGTGTACCCGACAACATATAAATTACCATTGTGAGCTTTCATTCCAGCAACACCCCAATCATAGAACTTTCCTTCATAGTTCCTGAGATCAATGTGCCACTTGAGAGAACCATTGGGAGAGAATGCATAGATGTCGCCGCCAGCTATGAGCGTTCCTCCAGGTTCTGTGCCACCAGTTGAGAAGAACAGCATATCATTGGAATACTCAAAGTCACTGATTATATACCTTGTAGTTAGATTCCACATAAAACTTCCATTTTTGTCGAGAACTACTGCAAAACCGTTGGCAAAGGCATCATTAGTTCCAAATGTTAAAATGTATCCCTTTGGAAATGTATAAACTATCGGATAAGAATCTGGAGGTGTTTTAAAGGAATACACGGAACAATCCTTGGTGCAGACATGATATTCGATAACATCAAAATTGTACTTTCCCCTACTGAAATGAACAGTAGAATACAGTGAAAAATTGCCTAAGTTAATAGCAAACATCAATTCAGTCAAATCAACACCGTCAGGCACATCAAACTTAGTGATTGTGAAATTCCTTAAGTTAATGTTCAAAATCTCGGACGCATTTATAATTGAGAGCATGTTTCCTACGAGGAATGCCCTACTTGTATTCGGGAATTCTTTAAGAACTTTTCCATTTGTTATGTTAAGGATTAGTAAGGTATCATCCTTAAGAATTACAACCTTTTCATTCCAGCCACCAACCAGAGAGGCATCTCTACAATTCCATTTATAGCCTCGATATTCATGCGAAATGAAAAGGGCTAAAATTAGAAACAAAAGAAAAAGGAGGACTGAAAGCATTCTTGAAGTTTTCATGTCTTTTCACCTATGGCCATATTGTTCTGTTCGGCTTGTCCTCATGTACGAAGTTTTGTGCTCTGCTGGGATCGCATGCAAAACAGCCACCACAATGAGTGTTGCACCAATGGCATTGACACCCAATTAGGCAACCTCTGCAACAGGCTAAATAGTTTTCAAACACCTCTAGTTCATAAGTCCCCCAAGGAACCAAATTAGGATCTGGAAGATCTGCTCTTCCAGTAGTCAACCAACAGTGAGTAGCATCACATTCAAACTGCCATATTATATCGTGTTTTACGCCAGCACTATCGTATGCACTGAAAAACCACTTGACTTGAATGGAATGAACAGGTGATCCACCTAAAATTGGATCGTAGGTCAGTTCCATTGCCTTGTCCCAATATTCGTGTATATTGGAAGTTGATGTGAAATCATATGTACAATATTCATCATAAGAAATAGTTCATATTTGGGGTTGAAGATGTATACATGCCAACCCACACAGCCACTTTCTGAAAATCATATAAGTATGCTTGAGATGGCAATGTAGGACTTGATTCTCCAAAACAGTAATGTAGTGGGCATCCCCACCCTCTGCTTATACCGACATCAATTGATAAGGGTTCTATCCCTGTGGTTTTCATGATTGTTTGTTGTCTTCCGAGTTCTTTAAGTTTTTTGAGTGTTTGCAGTTTATCCCTCTCCTCTAAGTATCCATAAATTCTGTCCCAGATTTTCTTTCTCTGGTGAATAAGTTTTAAAGCATCCTCAATTGTAGCATTACCAGCTTTTATTTCCTTAATTGTTTCCCTAAGCTTCATGTCTGAACACCTTATCTGACCTCATATATAATAACCTGAGTTGTTCCCCTTGGTACAATTGCAAAATATTTACTCCATGCTTTTATCTCATCAATTGGATTTACCCTTTTAGTTTCTGAGTAATAGGGGGTGCATTTTATAGTTTTTTCATAAGGATAAACACAAATTCCACTGAATGGTGTTCCCGCTTCTCCAGAGAAACCCCAATAAACAAAAGACATAAAGTCCTTAGTAAAGTCCCCATAAACTCCCTGAACAACCGCCCATCCGGGATACAACACATAATCAACTACTTTTTTCTCCAGAGATTTATTAGACAAATAAAATTTCCCAATTCCATGAGGATAAATAGTGTAAATTGTATTGTTGTAGAAACCTATGGCACTACTGAGAGTTAGATTAACAATTAAAGTACCATTATCGGCAAACAAATAAACTTCAGCTTCCTTAAGATATTCATGCATGATCATTTCTCCTTCAAGTTCCGGAAATTTGGGTAAAGTTTTAGAGTACAGTTTTCGATCAATAAAGAAAATTTTATCATCTAAAACTTTAAAATCTGACATGTAGGGGATTACGTGCTCTTTAAGGAGGTTACATCTCTTGTCAAAGAAGATAATCTTCTCATCAACTGAACTTACAAGACCAAATATCACAAAACTATTATTAAAAAAGGCAATTTTTGGAGTGGAACTGAATTTGAACTCTTTTCCATTTATCAAAGAGCTCTTCTCCCTGATTCTAATTACACACTTGTTAAACCTGAATACATACTTATCCCCATTCATAAGATTTACTTCTTCAAGCCTCAGCGTCTTATAGTCCAAAACAAAACTTCCATTGTCGGTTTTTATATAAGCATAACCGTTTGAAAAGTAATAATCATAAACAGGAGTAATGCTTACCACTATTTTTCCAGTTTCCAAATCATAAACTGACAAACCAGAGTTGGTATAAGCAAAAAACTTATTTCCAAAACCCTGAAAATCCCACGCAGAAAGAGTTAGAATTGGTGTAAATTCTCCTTTAAGAGGCGTTTTGTTTCCTAAAGACTTAAAAGACTTAGCGGAAATATTATCAAGCGTAACATTAGAAAAACCCTCCTTATTTTCTTGCTCTTGAAACTTCTGACTAACTATAACTAAAGAAACCAAAAGAAGTAAGATAAAAAGCAAAAATAAAGAAAGCTTAGAGATTTTCACTTTTCCATACCTCCTTACCCCTCATACGGGAAGTTCTGTGATTTGGACTCATCTGGAGCAAAACAGCTCGAACAATGCCTATTAGCCCACTTACACGAACTTCCAACAAGTCCTCCGTTACAGCATGCTAGTACCTTAACATATATGTACAGCGTGTCTGTATACGGACTTGGATGATATCTTGGATTAGAGGGCAAGGGATCTAAAATTGGTGATTTATAACATCCGTTCTTGTTGCAGTTATACTGATATATCAAATTAGCTGTTTGATAATGTCCCGTAAAGTAATTGTATGCTGTCCCATCATAGAAGAAGTTGATTTGAATGGAACCATGATCTTCAAATGAAGGACTGTTCGCTAGCTCTGTCGCGTATAACCAGTAAATATTCCAGATTTCATTAGGATTATTTGTTGATGGGAATTCTTCCGTACAATACATTCCCCAATAGTAATCTTCGTCAGGTGTTGGGGATTGATACATTCCAACCCAGACACCAACGGGTTGTAGATTATAGAATGTTGCAAATCCATCTGTATGAGTCCAAGGGGATGCATAAAAGTTATCAGAGAGTATTTGTTTTGGATATTCACAGAGTGAACAGTAATATGGATCGTCTGGACAACAAAGATAACCCTTTGGTAACCCCCCATAATTTATTACTAGCGGTGTTACTGTTGCACTTTGGAGTAGGGTTTGTTGTTTTCCTGTTTCTCTTAATCTTAAATATTCTTCTAGGAGTGCAGAGTCTATAATGTGAGTGTTTAATTTTTCTTGAAGTGCTTTCATTTATCAAGCCTCTTTAAAATGTACTGAATATCCTCATCATTAAGGTTTGATTGGTTGTTCTTCTTAAGTTCTTCCAACTTTCTCTTAATCTCAACATCAGCCAATAAGCGCTTGTACATTATCAATTCCTTAGCCTGAAGATAATACCCTTGGAACCACTCTAAATCAACATCTTTCCTAACAGGATGAACTTTCTTGATGTATTCTTTGAGAATCTCACTTTCTTTAGGAAGCTGATAATAAAGAATCTGCAACCCATAGGGTGTTTTTCTCGTATACTTCTTAAAGAATATTAGTTTTTCCTTGTCTGCCTGATATGTAGCAAGAAAAATCTTCAGTCCCTGAACTTCTCTTTCAAGCTTAACAATCTTCTCAAGAATTTCAACGCTTTTAGTTCTGTTGAGTTCAGCATAAAGCTTCTGTAATTCTACTTCTTTTTGATTAATCACTTTAGTCAAGTTTTCAATTTTTGCATTCACCTCACTCAATGCTTTATCTACATCAAAATCCTGACAAGAACAGCTTTCACACTTTCCAGTTTGAATTTGCAAATTCTTGACTTCCTTAAAGTTTTCTTGAGCAAAAACAAAACCAAAACTGCTAAAAACCAACAACACAAGGATGCCCAAAACTACCCACTTCTGCATTCCGCCCCCCAAACAAGATCATCAATAATACTATACGCAGAAGTAGTATATAACAGTTTCTATTGTCATACATCAACACCAAAAATATAACACAAATGAACGCAATCAGCATAAAATAAGCCAAATTGAAAGAGTAAAAACAAATTACTCAACCTCAAATTCCAACACTAAGAAAGAAGCTAAAACTATCACGGCAACCTTTAAAAGCCAAACCCTTATAAACTCTTTTGCCTCTTTGCGAGAGGCTGAAATTTGAGGTGAGAGGGATGAAGAGATTACCTGGAAAGGTGAGAAGGGCTATAAGAGCCAAATATTACGATATTCAACCTAAAGCGTGGATTGGAAAGAAAGGATTAGGGGAGAGTGTAATTAACGAAATCAACACCCAGCTCAAGAAAGACGGTATTCTCAAGGTGGAAATAAGGAAAGGGGCGCTTATTGCAACGGGAATGGACAGAAAGCAGATAGCTGAAAAGGTTGCCGAGCTAACTGACAGCGAGCTGATTGAAGTTAGAGGCAAAAGATTTATATTATTCCGTCCGAGAGAGGGATGGGAAAAGTATTTAAGGAAGCTTAAGCTTAAGGAACTCTCAAAGGAGAAGCGGGAAGAGAAGCCCGTTAAAAAGGTCAAGCTCGACATTGCTCAATTTAGAAAGAAGTTCAAAAAAGGGAGGGATTAAGGATGGCGACAGTTTATGATGTTCCCGGTGATTTGCTCGTTGAGAGGGTTGCTCAAAAGTTGAAGGAGATACCTGAGATTAAACCACCAGAGTGGGCTCCATTTGTCAAAACAGGAAGACACAAGGAAAGACTTCCAGAGCAAGATGACTGGTGGTATTATAGAGTTGCTTCAGTCTTTAGAAAGATATACATCGACGGCCCTGTTGGTATTGAGAGGCTTAGGACTTGGTACGGAGGAAGAAAGAACAGAGGGCACGCTCCGGAGAAGTTTTACAAAGGTAGCGGAAGCATAATCAGAAAGGCTCTCCAGCAGTTAGAGGCAGCAGGATTCATTGAGAAGGTTCCAGGCAAGGGAAGGATTGTCACACCTAAGGGAAGAAGCTTCCTTGACAAAGCAGCAACCGAACTTAAAAAAGAGCTTGAGGAAGTCATCCCAGAGCTTAAGAAATACTGAACTTCTGTTTTTGTCCCACTTTCTAAATTTAATACGTCGATTTTTGTTGCAATAACTTTTTAACTATCTTATCATAAATCCTCTTGGCGAGGTGATAGAAATGGCTGAGGACATTGAAGAGATTAGAAAGAGAAAGCTCATGGAACTGCAGAGAAGGCTTGCCGAGCAGCAAAAAGCTCAAGAAGAAGCTGCAAGACAGCAAGCTGAACTTGAAGCCCAAATACAGGCAATTCTAAGGAGAATTCTTACTCCAGAAGCGAGGGAAAGGCTTTCAAGAGTTAAACTTGTCAGACCAGAACTTGCACAGCAGGTTGAGCTTATACTGGTTCAGCTTTATCAAGCTGGACAGATCAGGGAGAAAATAGATGATGCAAAGCTCAAGAAAATTTTGGCTCAGATTGATGCGAGAACAAGGAGGGAATTTAGGATTAAGTGGTAGTGAGAGACATACTTCCCCAATTTGACATCCTTAAAATTTATATACCTTTTGTGTATAAATAAACAAAGGCGAGTGGGAAGAGTATGGATATCAAGAGGATCATAAAAGAACTGAACGAAAAAGGTGAGATTAGCTTAGAGACTTGGAAACCACTCTCCGCCAAGAAGAATGGTGATGGTACCGTTGATATTCTATACCGCAATCTACTGCTTGGAGATGAAAACGATCCCGTATTCCTCTGGGTTTATGTTAACATCATAGAGGAAGATGAAGAAGATACAGAAGTCAGAATTTTGGAAAGGATGACATTTAAAAAAGAGGATCTTGCGTGGGTGGCAAAGTTCGTATCAAAGTTTGGTTAATTTTATATAGTATAAATTTATTAACCGTAACCCGCAGATGGGGGTGTCAAAGTGGAAAAGCGTAGGGTCTGCCCAGTTTGTGGTTCAACTGAATTCATTTATGATCCCGAGCATGGAGAAATTGTTTGTTCCAAATGTGGATTCGTCATAGAAGAGAATATAGTTGATATGGGACCAGAATGGCGTGCTTTTGATGCTTCTCAGAGGGAAAAGCGTTCAAGGACTGGCGCACCTGAGAGCATTCTGCTCCACGATAAAGGTTTGTCCACAGACATCGGGAGCGACAGGAATATTACCGGCTTGATGAGAGAAAAGATGTACCGTTTGAGGAAATGGCAGTCTCGCCTGAGGGTTAGCGATGCAGCCGAGCGTAATTTAGCTTTTGCCTTAAGTGAGCTTGACAGAATTGCTTCACAGCTTAAACTTCCAAAGCACGTTGAAGAGGAAGCAGCAAGGCTTTACAGGGAAGCCGTGAGAAGAGGGCTTATCCGAGGGAGATCCATTGAAAGTGTCATTGCTGCATGTGTCTACGCTGCATGCAGGCTTTTAAAGATTCCGAGGACTTTAGATGAGATTGCCGATATTGCAAGAGTTGACAAGAAAGAGATTGGAAGAAGTTTTAGATTCATTGCGAGAAATCTTAACTTGACTCCGAAGAAGCTCTTTGTTAAGCCAACTGATTATGTGAACAAGTTTGCTGATGAGCTTGGCTTGAGTGAAAAGGTAAGAAGAAGGGCAATTGAGCTTTTGGAGGAGGCTTACAACAGGGGATTGACAAGCGGTAAAAGTCCTGCTGGACTTGTTGCTGCCGCACTTTACATTGCTTCACTGCTTGAGGGGGAGAAGAGGACACAGAGGGAAGTTGCTGAGGTTGCAAGGGTCACGGAAGTCACAGTCAGAAACAGATACAAAGAATTAGTAGAAAAACTCGGACTGAAAATAACACTCTGAGTACTTTTACTTTTTTAAGATTACAAGTTAGGTTAAAATCCCTGAATACTAAGCCAGAATTATGCTCAAAGAATAATAAAGGGAAATCATTTCTTTATCATGAACCAGCTATATAAAGTTGAATGTTTTCAAGCTCTTATTGCTTTCTT
>JALTMZ010000193.1:0-1621 GCA_027001105.1 Thermococcus sp. | reverse complement strand
CTCAGATACCAAACTAATATCATGATTCAAAGAATAAAATGGAAATCACTTCTTCCTCATGAACCAGCTCTCTAAAGTTGACTGTTTTCCAGCTCTTATTGCTTTCTTCAGCCTTTCGAGACCGTTCTTTACCCTTTCCTCGCTGAAATCATGCTCATCACAGAGGAACTTTAAAATGCCTTCTTCATCTGGCATCTTCCAGACGAGCTTGTAATCATCCGTGACAGGTGGATTTAGGAAGAACTCCTTGATTGCATATAAGTCAACGTCGCTCATCTTCTGATACTTCTTCAGTGGATCTTTTGAATATTTAACTATCTCCAGAGCTTTCTTTGGACCAACTCCCTTAATGCCCCCTGGATTATAATCGGTTCCAACCAGAATAGCGAGTTCTATTAACTTTTCCCTGTCAATCTTCAGTTCTTTTAAAACTTCTTCCAAAACAATTAGCTCTGGCTTCACTTCAACATAAACATCTTTTCCAGGAAGCTTTCTTCTGCCTGTTATTGTCAAATTCCTAACAAGCCTTGGTGCTCCAAACAAAAGTGAGTCATAATCCTGAGAAGCTGAAGCCCAGACCTTACCCTTTGACGCCATATAAGCCGCTTGAGCCTCACCTTCGCTTGGAGCCTGCACCCATGGAATGCCCATGAGGTCTAAGAGCTTTTTAGCATCTTCAATCAGCTGCTCATTCACCCTTGAAGCCCTCTGAGCATATTTCTTTGCCTCCTCCAGATCACCTCTTGCCAAAGCCTCCTGCCACTTTTCCTCAGCTTCTTCCCTCGCTTCCGCTCTTTTTTCAAGCTCCTTCTTCTTGAATTCTGGTGGCTTTCCATCAAAGACATACGCTGGCTTTATCCCGGCTTCCATAAGATTTATCGTCCTGTAAAACAATCCAGAGAGGTGTGAAGTTATCCTCCCCTTAGAGTCCATGAGGGGTGTTCCATCTCTTTGTCTGATGATAGACAAGAACTGGTAAATTGCATTTAAAGCATCAATGGCTATCTTCCTTCCGTTTAGATTTTCAATCTCAATTTCTTTTCTTGGAACAAGCTCACCTATCTGAACTCCCATTACTCCTCACCTATCTTAATGTATAGATATCCTAATACAAATATAAGGCCTGCGATTGCAAAGAGCTTTAGGGCATCCAGCTCTCTAAAATCGGAAGCAACAACAAGCTTTTGAATTAAGGCAACTATCCCAACTTCTAATATATGGGTCAGGCTAACGCGGTGCTGCCTTAGGTAAATTATCAGAATTCTGTAAGTCTCTATGAGGATTATCGTAACGAGGACATTTGCAATTAACAGCTTAGGCTCGGCAACTTTGTATGTGAGCTTGAAGTTCAAATAGATGGAGTACACGGTAAGGTAGAGTATAAAGAACAGGAATACTATAACCACCATATCAAAGCATATCTCAAGGGTCTTTCTGAAGGCTTTATGAACCTGTGTATATTGGGCAACTTTTTCTTCTTCCATCTTTGCCATTTTCATCAGCCTACCGGTGTGCTCATCACCCCTCAGATGAGGGGAAGGGTCATCATCACTTTTATTTTCTGTTTTTGACTTTAAAATATTGCTCCCCAATTGGTGTTGTAGATATGTTATTCAAAGCG
>JALTMZ010000192.1:881-2945 GCA_027001105.1 Thermococcus sp. | reverse complement strand
TTGTAATTGAGGGAGATAGGGAAAAAGTTAAAGAGAAAATCAAGACGCTTTTGAAGGAGTACAAAAAAAGAGGAATAAAAGTCGGCATTATGGCTACTGGAGATTTTTATGAGGCTGATGCATATGTAAATCTGGGAAATAGTGAAGAGGAGGTAGCAAAAAATCTCTTCAGAGCCCTGAGGGAACTTGATAAATCTGGAGTTGATGTAATCCTTGCAGAGGGAATAGAAGAAAAAGGGCTGGGACTCGCAGTAATGAACCGTCTCAGAAAAGCTGCTGGATACAAAATAGTTAGAGCATAACCCTTTTATCTAATAAGAGATAATGCTTAAATAATGCAAAGAATATAAAATTAAGGCTTGAAGGGAATTGCAATCATGAAGAGGTGAGAATCTTGCCATTTAACCCATTCACCTCAAGTCCAGAGGACTTGGAAGGGATTGGTTACAGGCGCATTACGGATGGAAAAATCAAGGAAGGGCTCAAATACCTCATTAAAGCCGCAAAGGGGTATGAAGAAATTGGAAAGCTTATGGATGCGGCAAGACTCTATAAGTATATTGGAGTTTCCCTTCTGAACAAAACCAAAACCCCACAAAAAGCACGACCGTTTCTTCTCAAAAGCGCTTATATGTACTTGCACCTGATTGAAGAAGAAATTGAAAAAATAGAGATAAACCTCATAAAACTTGAGGATTTCTGTTTAAATGTGCTTGAAATCTTCACTCTCCTGAATGATAAAAAGAACCTGAAAAAATACACCAGGGAATTTGCAGTAATGTATGAGGATCTCGCCAATGCATACCTTGACACTGATGATATAGAATCTGCAATCGCAGCGTATGAAACATCATACAGATACTACAAGCTTATTGGAGATTTAGACGGAGTCCGGATAGCTGCAGAGAGACTTATAGATCTGTATGGAAAATTAGCAGAGCAGTACCTCGAAAATGGTTATTACAATGAAGCAGGAGACACATTTTTCAGGCTGGGATACTTTGTTAAGGATCTCTTTGATTACGATTCCCATTTTATAGAGATCCTTGACACCGCTGGAAAAAACTACGAGAGAGCAAGCAAGGAAGCATATGCTGAAGGAGATCTCGATCAAACCACAGAAAGGTTGCTTAAAGCAGAATATGCCTATCTCTTAGCAAGAAACTTCAATAGAGCAAAGCTGATAGGGCTGAATGTTAGCAGAATGTTGTATCAGCTTGTAAACAGTTACAGAAGCAAGGGAAAATTTGAAAAAGTTGGGGATAAATTGTTGCAACTTGCAGAAGCATTAATTGGTGTAGGAAAAATTGAAAATGGACTGGAGGTATACAAAACCGCCCTTGAAGAGTCCAAGGGCAAGATAAACTATAGAGTTAGAATTAGAACCGCGTTGCTTCGGTATCTTGCAGCTAAGAAAAAGGATGTTACAATACTTGAACGGATAGAGCAGATAGAATTCTACTCAAAACGTGCGGATTACATAAAAGCTTTAGAAATTGCAGAGAAGATAATCAGTGAATATCCCGAGCTAAAAGAAATTAAAAACAAATTATACCATGCAGAAGGTATAGTCACTGGTTGATCCCCGCCCTTCTGTACCCCCTCCTTCTTGTGTCTCCTAAAAAGAAAACCTCTTCAACAAGCCCCTTCTGCTTTAGAATTCTCAATGCATAGCGAACAGTTCTTTCCGAAAGAGACGTCAGACGGGCAATTTCCTTAGAAGAGAGCGGTTTTTCACTTAAGCTCTCAAAAACTCGTATTGCTGAGGTAGGTAAAGCAAACTACATCCCCCCTCATTGTCACCACCACTAAAAAGTTTAGAGGAGGGGTTATAAAGTTTCCGATTAAGGCAAAGGTTCACTCCTTTGGCTTAAGTGTAACTCTCGGGAGGGGAATGTGGTATGGAATCTTCATGTCTTTTGCAGCGATCATTAAAAAGGGACTAATCTCATTTGTTATGAAGTTGACAACTTCAGCAAATACCTCCGGTCTAACTTTTTTCTCCTTTTCCCAGAGATCGAGGATCCCATCAATCTGCTCTTTCTGAGGAGGCAAGTAGAACAC
>JALTMZ010000192.1:0-871 GCA_027001105.1 Thermococcus sp. | reverse complement strand
CCCTCAACCACAGCACTTGCGACCTCAGGACGGTAATTTATTTTATATTCAAAAAGAATCTCAATTCCGTTTACCTTTCCCGTAGGCATTCTCAGCTCCCCAAGTCTGACTTCTTTAATCTGCGGGGAAAGGTTAACTTCAACCCTACCGATTACTCCTCCTTTTTTCTCAATCTGTATTTTGGTAATGTTTATTCCCAACACTGGCATCTTTTTCACCACTTCAACTTCAACTGATGCTTATAAAACCTTATTGGTTCCCCCAGCTAAAAGTTAAAAGTCCACATGAATAGTCTAAATCATGCCGAGAGAAAAAGTTGTCCGTGTCTGGGATGAGCGAGAGATAGTGTATTCTCCAAAAAGATGGCGCTATTTGTGGGAAAAGCGGGAGAAAGCGTTGCAGATCATGGAGCGATTAGCCCAATTTGATCCTCACGTCTATGGAAGCGTTGCGAGGGGAGATGTTAGGAAAGATAGCGATATCGATATTGTTATTCCTTACAAAGTGCCAAGCTATCTAATTGAGCTTGCTCTTGAAGGGATACCGGTCCAAGCGAGAAGAATTGTTATGGCAACCCCCTGGCATCTTATAAAGGGACATATTGAAATTGACGAAGAAACAACTGTAACATTCTTTTTGACAAATCCCACAGATAAAGAGCTTGAATTCTACAAATGGGGTGGAATGATTGATATTTGGGGAGTAAAAACCAAACAGAGAGTTCCCGGAGTTAATAAAAAGCTGATTTTGATTATTCCGACAGAAAAGGGACATATTGAGAGGGAAGTTGTTGGAAGGGAAAGTGAAGTTGCGAAAATTATCGGTGTAAGTGTTGAGCTTGTTAAAGAAAGGGTGCACATCTTAACGAGGA
>JALTMZ010000191.1 GCA_027001105.1 Thermococcus sp. | reverse complement strand
CGGAAGGAGAAGGGTCTCACTGGAAGACTTAGAAAAGGCTATGGAATTAGCTTTACCGCACCGCTTGAGGGACAAGCCCTTCCAAAAGCCACCCCAGATGAAGCCTCCAAAACCTAAAGACGATAAAGAGCACAACCATGACCACAAACACAACCATAAGCATGAGCACAAGAGGGAAGAAAAAAATGAAGGGAGAAACCAAGAGTCTCGAAGTCAAGGGATTGGAAATTTAGAGCAGAATTTTCGTTCAAGTGAAGCTAAAATCCCGAGGATAGAGAGCAAAAACTTTGATGGGGGCAGATTCATAGGATACCGCTCTTCGAGGGATGTCAGCGTTACAGTGATAAACTTCCCTAAAGGCGTTCCAGTTTCGTATCTCCCACCGACCAACGGCAAAATTAAAGACGTTGATTTTTACAACTCTCTGGTTTGGGCAGCTTTGAATGGAAAAAAGCCTCCAATAAAGCTTGATTTAAATGACCTTCGCGTTAGAGTCAGAAAAGCAAAAGCTCCTACGCTATGGATTCTCCTTTTGGATTCAAGCGGAAGCATGGCTGTGCAGAAGAGAATCAGCATCGCAAAGGGAATAGCGGAGAAATTGGTTGAGAACGGGTACACAAAGCGGTCAAAGGTGGCTTTGATAGTTGCAAAAGGCAATCGAGCCGAAATATTCGTTCCACCCACCAAGAACTACTGGGAAGTGCTTGAGAAAATAGAGAGCGTTCCAACTGGAGGGAGAACGCCTTTGAGCTCTGCCCTTTATAATCTTATTCTGCTTGCCGAACGTGAGAAGAGAAAAGACAAGTCCCTGAAAGTTAGAGCATTCTTGATAACTGACGGAAAGGCCAACGTCCCACTTTTTGGAAAGCGAATTAAGGATGAAATCATTGAGCTGGCAAAAGCTCTAAGGAAAAAAGGTATAGAGCTCAACATTTACGACACAAGGGGTGGAGGAATAAATCCAGGAATTTCGTATGTTCCAGTTTTGAAGGAAGTTGCAAACGCCAAAGTTTACAGGGCATGAGAGCTTGACTTTTTGGGCTCTACATGACCCCCAAATGCCCCACCATATTTTTAAACACCTTCAGTTAATCCAGAAAATTGGGAAGAAAATGAAAGCTATAGTGCTTGCTGGTGGCAGGGCTAAGAGATTCGGGGAGAATAAGCTCCTCTACAAAGTTGATGGAAAACCGATTATCATGCACACCATAGAGCGATTGCTGAAAGCTGAGAGTATTGATGATGTAGTAATCGTTACATGTCAGGAAAAAAAGAAAGACTTTGAGGCATTAGGGTTTAGGGTTCTGATTGATGACCTCTTGGTTGGGCCGATTGGTGGTATTTTTGTGGCTCTAAAAGAGGTTGGCGACGCCTTCATTGCGGCTGGAGATTTGCCCCTAATAAATCCAAAATTTGTAGATTACATTGTTAAACGCTTTTACGAGAGTAAATCTTTAGCATGCATCCCAATGTGGGCAAATGGCTATATAGAGCCGCTGCATGCTGTCTACTCCAAGGATTTTCTCCCAATTTTAAAAGAGCAGATAGAGAAAGGAGAGTATATGATTCGAAAAGCGATAGAGAAAATAAATCCTTGTTACATTCTGATTGATGGCCTTCCTGAAGAATTTAAAGAGAGCTTCTTTAACATAAACACGAAGCATGATTTAAAGCGTCTTCTGGGTTAAGCACAGTAGCAGAGACTCTCACAGCGTCTTTGCGAGGATAACAAATTTGTCAAGGATCTTAGGTTTGAAAGCTCCAATTTTTTCAAGGTCTTTTTCTGAGATTGAAGTCCTAATCTCTCTAAATCTTAACTCCTTTGCTCTACTTCCAATCTGCAAAATGAGCTTTTCAGCGTCTTCTCCCCATGCATATAACGTTGCAATGTATTTTCCAAAGAAGCTTCCCTCAAGAATATAATAACTCTCTCCAATTTGCCCGCTCTCAAAGTAAAGAGCATCATCTATCCCAGCTATTTTATCCTTGAATGCTGTGAACCAATGATGATAAGAGCTCTGAAATTTTCCGAGAATTATTTCTTTGTCTTTGACCTCTGCCCAAGAGAATTCTCGAATGTTAACTTCTTTGGCATCTTTATTTGGAAGCGTTGAAAGGTCAATGCTAATGAAGCAACCCCTGTGGAGGATGTCTTTAATTCCAACTTTTTCATAAAACCTTACTGCTTCTTTCTCTGGTGTCACTGTTAAAAGTTCACATTTCTCTTTTCTTGCAAGTTCTTCAGCGGCTTTCACGAGTTCCCGCCCTATTCCTTGTCCTCTAAACTCCCTGTGAACTTCAAGGACATCTATGTGGGCTATCTTTTTGATTTTCCCATTTATGAGCTCTTCACTTATGAACAGCTCCAATTCTCCAACAATCCTGCCTTCAACTTCTGCTATTAGCGGAATCTGCCCGTTAAAAAGGAGGGTATTCAAATGAATGGCACATGTTTCAATACTCATCCAAGGCCCGCCGTGTAGGTATCTTTCTTTGAGGGTTAAATTCTCGTAGGAATCTGGTTCTCTTCTCTGTCCATTTTCGTAGTGATGCCACTCCTCTATATCGGAACAGTGGACGTCTACAATCCCATTAGTGTCTTCAAGCTTGGCGATCCTAATCTTCATTCCATCACCAATGAAAATTGAAAAAGAATCAAAGCTCAGCTTCGCCTAAAAATTCAAGCAGGTCCAGTAATCTTCTGTCTTTAACTTTAAGCACTGCTTCACTTACTTCTTCCCTTCCAACCTTGCCATCTTTGAACAGTGCAATTGCTTTAATGCCCTCAAAGAACTCCTTTAGCTCCGGAATGGCATTGGCAAACATATCAATGTTGTTGTAAATTATTTCAAATTCATCTTCAATCATGAGTTGCCAGATTACGTCAATTAGTGCATCAAATGCAATATCAAAGTACTCCCCTTCCTTAGCTTCTATCATAGCATAGAGACACTCCTGCAGGGCAG
>JALTMZ010000190.1 GCA_027001105.1 Thermococcus sp. | reverse complement strand
GCATTGTGATTAGAATACCTCTCATGGTTGGACTGAACTATTATTATGCACTTCCAATATGGCTCGGCATTCCGAGGGAGCAAGTTATTCCAAAGATTGAAGAGTGGTTCCACATTCCATTTTGGCTTGTGATAGCAATTCCAAATGCAATTCAAAGTGTTGTGGATGTAATCGGGGGGATCCTAATAAGCCTGCCCGTGATTAGAGCACTACCCCACATTTTGGAGTGATTTTCTCAATTTTTTGCTATAGATTTCTAAATCTTTTCTGGTTTCAGACCTCTAATCATGAGGTAGTCGTTCCATTTTCTTGCATATTCAAGGAAGTATTTGTCCCCAGTAACCTCATAGAGCCACTTCAGGAGTCTGATATGTAAACGGTGGTAGAATTCGCTGGCGTCTCCGTGAATGTTTGAATATCTTGACCACGAGCCGGTATCAAATATTGGGAGTGCATTTCTCACAGCCCGAACACCCTTTTGGAAAAGCAGCCAGGCTTTTTCGTCGTGGGTTACCTGCCAGTAATAGTAAAGCCCCTGCAGAGCTATGATATGTCCGTTTAGAACGAGCTCATTTGAGTTGTAGTTGTATTCAAGGTACCAGTCTCCATACTTTGTATGTGAAACAAAGCCGTTCATGCTTAGAGGCAAATCAAAGGAATTCACCAGTCCCTTAGCTATCCTTAAATAGGTTTCATTGCCCGTCAGGTTATAGGCGATTGCATAAACCCCCGCACCCATTCCTTGGGCATACCCGGAAACCCATGGGATAGAGGAGTTTTCAAAGTGGAAATAATTCTTGAATAGTACGTACTCTTCTCCTTTATATTCTCCATATTGGGCATATTGAGCAAGCTCTTTTAGTATCTGCAGGGCTTTTTCATTCTGTCCTCTCTGAAAGTACATCTCAGCCCAGTGGATGGCTGTTACCGGATAAAGATTGAATCCCCTGCCCGTGTAATATATAAAAGGCAGGGAGGAATTTAACGAATCCTTCATCCTAAACGTTGAATAATATGGAGAATCATCTGAAAAGACAAGTGCGAAGAAATCTTTTGTCGGAGAAGTGTAGTAGGAGTAGTAGGCGTTATTTGCTTTCAGTTCTGCTAAGAGAATTCTATACTCAACATCACTTAGCCTTCTCCATTTTGCAAGCTCTCCAAAAACCCTAATGGTATAAAAGGAGTCCCTGTAGCTCTTAAGGTACGTTAAATTACCGGTTCTCTTGTATTCGTCCAGCAGTTTACTCCTTATTTTCTCATTTTTCCCTATTTCTTCTGCCAGCTCTTCATAAAATTTTGTTCCTTTAGCTGTTTTCAGAAGCGCCGTTTCTGGGCTTAGGAACACGTCTTCTGGTACGTCTCTTCCGATGATCCCGGATTTCTCCTCATCAATCCCAACTCTGAAAGTGTCATCTTCCTTGTAGATTTTTAAGGTTATCAAAATTTCACCATTGCTTGTTGCATTGAAAATTGTAGAGAGGAGTTCTTTTACTTTGAAACTCTTTCCGTACCAGTTTATGAGGCTTCCCTTTACTGTGAACACTATGGGGACTTTTCCGTTATCTATTCCAACCCTTCCGACAAAGATTGGGGTGTCCAGCTTGTCAATGGTCACATTACCAACCGTCAGTTCAAATTTTGCAATCTCAAAAATGGCATTCTCTTCCTCGATTTGAACAAAAACCTTGATTGGATAGTTGTGATTATGGGAATGAAAGGATGTCTCGACAGAGATGCAGCCTGAGGAGAGGATCACAATCATCAAGAAGGTAAAAATCCTTACCTGTTTCATACTACTCCCCATAGGAAAAAAGATGAGGGTTAATATAAAGCTTTTGGTGGTTAAAAAGAACAAAAAAGAAGCAAAGCTTAGAGATTTGCTAAAATTTCCTCCTCTTCCATAGTCCTCTCACAGTAGTGACAGCGAACCTTTAACGGCTCTTTTGATATAACGTAGAACTTTGGAACCACGTATTCATGGTTGCTTATGCAGTTTGGGTTTGCGCATCTCAGAATTCCGCTTATCTTTTCTGGAACTTCGACGTTAAACTTCTCTGCAACCTTGTAATCTCTTATGATGTTCACAGTGGCGGTTGGAGCAATTAGTGCTATTTTGTTAACCTCTTCTTCGCTGAGGTACTTTCCCTCAACTTTCACAATATCTTTTCTCCCAAGCTTTTTGCTGTGGACATTCATAGCTAAAAGCACCGTTCCACCGTTTAATGTATCTAAATTAAGGATCTCAATAACTTTGAGCCCTTTTCCTGCTGGAATGTGATCGATAACGGTTCCTTCTTTAATTGCAGAAACCTTAAGCTCGCTCATTCAATCACCCCCAGGGTGAGAGCTAAGAGAGCCATTCTCACGGGAATTCCAGAAAAGACCTGTCTGAAGTAGATGGCATGCTTCGTTGGGTCGACGCTTGGATGTATCTCATCAACCCTTGGAAGTGGGTGCATAATTTTCAGAGTTTCTTTGGCTTTCTTTAAAATCTCTAAATCAATAACGTAGCTTCCTTTAACTTTTAGATACTCTTGCTCATCTGGAAATCTTTCCTTCTGGATTCTTGTTACATAAAGAACATCAAGCTCCCCAATTACGCTTTCTAAGTCGCTTGTTTCGTAAACCTTCACTCCCTTCTCCTTTAGCTCTTCAACTATGTGTCTTGGCATCCTGAGGAGATCCGGGGATATTAGGTAGAGCTCCACATCATAATGACTTAAAGCTTCACTCAAGCTGTGCACAGTTCTTCCATACTTTAAATCACCAAGGAGAGCAATTTTAAGCCCGTCAATCTTTCCAAATTCATGCTTTATTGTGTAGAGGTCAAGTAATGTTTGTGTTGGGTGCTGATTGCTTCCATCACCAGCATTGATAACTGGGATTTCTGCTACTTCAGCCGCCAATCTTGCGGCTCCTTCCTTTGGATGTCTTATCACAATAACATCGCTGTACTGCTCGACTGTCTTGATT
>JALTMZ010000189.1 GCA_027001105.1 Thermococcus sp. | reverse complement strand
AAGATAACCTATGGCATGGTGGCTTTGGCGAAGGGCGTGAAAACCATCGTTGGAGGCGTCGAGGCCTTTATTCCTGAGGAAGAGAATGCTCCGAAGACAGAAGGAGTGGAAACTCCTGACTCGGTGCGCTTTGACAAAGAGGCCTTCAAGGAGGGCCTCCTCGACTGGGTGAAGGAACAGCTCGTTGACAAGACCTTCGACTACGTTACCGAGAAAGCGATGCACTACGCCAACGAGGCCGAGATGAGGGCAAGAAGGGAGAAAACGACCTACCACGTGACTGTCAAAGCCTGCAACGAATACTACTGCGAGGTTTACGCCTTTACGGTTTCCGGCTACGGCTACGAGTTTGGGTGAGTCTGTTGCTCTTTCTCTTTTTGATGTATGATGGAACCACAACCCAGAGAGGCTCTTCAATGCCGTTCAAGCAACCAAGCCTGGTTCAGCCCGATTACCCGGGTTATTGAGAAGGCTTATTGATTGTTGGAGCTTCAGGATTTAAGCAAATCCATTGCAACTTCTGCATAAATTTTGGGGAGCAGTTCAAGAGAATCAACGTCTGCATATTCATTAGGTCCATGAACATTTCCCCCTCTTGGTCCAAAATCTATTGCTTCAACACCGTAGGGAGTGAAATACCTTGAATCTGATGCCCCAGCACCTTCAACAGGCTTGGCTTTCTCTCCAAAGCTTTCTAAGGTCTTCATCATTACCCTAACAAGCTTTGAATCTGGTGATGTAAATAGGTACCCCGCCTTTTCATTGTGTCTAACAGTCAGCTTTGCATTTGGAATGTTAAACTCTAAAATTTCCTTAAGCACTTTTTCTATCTGCCCGGGGGAATGGCTCATCACCCTTATATCAAGCCTGAGCCTGTGAACTCCATTTTCAAATGAATATAAGTTGGGAGTTATTGAAACTCCAAAGTCGCTGTATCTTTCAGCACTTATCGGAGCTCTAACTAACGGAACTATGCTCTTTAAAAGCTCTGTTAAGCTCAAATCAGCCTCGACTTCTTCCCCACTCTCGCATGGCTCTACATATGTCAGCTCAACTCTGCTTGGCAGAACATTTGACTTCAGGAATTTGCCTTCTAATTTCACAGCAAAGACATCGCTGTTTCTCAGGAAGTGAGAAAGAGCAATCATAGGATGCATATCAACTCCTGGCATGAAATAAGCGGCATGTCTTGTTTGAAGTACAGGTGTATTTATGGTGAATGATCTTTTCATCACTTTGCCTTTGAGTGGGATTTTCTGCTGGGGTATTTCAATTACAGCTCCAAACCCCTTTCTTCTCCTGATTATTGGGCTCATGCCGACTCCATCGGCGTTGATTAAATATTGTGGAATCTTATTCTCCTCTTTCAGCTTCTCCGCTATGTACATTGCTAATTTACCACCAATTTCCTCATCTCCAGTAAAGGCAAAAAGTACCTTTCCACTGAGCCTTTTTGTTGAAAGCTCCTTTAAAGCAAGCATTATCCCAGCTACGTTGCCTTTGTCATCTGCACTTCCCCTTCCATATGCCTTATTTCCGATTATCGTTAATTTAAATGGGTCAGTTTTCCATTCTTCCATATTCACCGGAACGACGTCAAAGTGTGCCATGAACATGATTTTCGGAGTACCTTCCCCAATTTCACCATAGACCGCATAGTACCCATCTTTCTCAATTATCTCGCTCTCTATTCCCCAAGAGGCAAGAGTGTCTTTGATGAATTTTGGACACTCCTTACTTGGCTTTTTTCCTTTGGTTAGATCGTTCACGGTCTCAAACTCAATCAGCTGAGATAACAGCTCCAACATTTCTGACACCGTTAAGATTTTCATCGAAATGATATTTAACCTTTTAGCTCAAATTTTAAAAGGAATCTCTGCAAATTAAAGCCAGAGGTGAAAAAAATGGAGCCAAGGCCAATGATACTTGACGACAATCCGGAGATTATGCCCGGCGGAGAAGACGATGTAGGGGAAGAAGCTGAAACTGTGGAGCAGTTCTTTGCAAAAAGCCAGGGAAACACACTGTATTTCTCATACGCAACAACACATGCTAAGATAACCATCGGAATCAGCCACGACAGCGCAACTCTTGAAGAGATGGTAAAAGCTGCAAAAGAGCTGATAAATGAGTTTAGAAAGAAAAAAGAGTGACTTTACGTCTCTTTTTTCCGGTAGAGAGTTAACGACACAGAGTTGTTATCAAATTTTATTTCTGCTCTGTCTGTCATCATACCAATAACCGAAAGCTCTGTGTCCTCTTCAACTTCCCCAACAAGTGTCCAGTAGTATTCACTAATTTCATCATGTTTTGGCAGAGATAAGAGCTTGGTAAGCTCCTTCACGAGGGGATCGTCCCTGTTTATCCTGTCAACGTGTAAGTGTATTCTAAAGGCATCACCTTCATCCTCAATGTGAATGCTCAGCTTTTTTGCCCCATGACGGAGGCAGAACGTTACCAGCTCATCAACGATTTTTGCTATTTTTTTGGGTTCCTCATCCATTTTCATGCCTCCTTTCCGAATGCTCTAAGTATTGGAACGAGAATTGTAGCAACGATACCTCCAGAAAACCCGTTGTTGTATAGGTTTATTCCCCCGTGGAGATAACCTACGTTAAGGACGACAAACATGTGCAGCATTCCCGCAGCTATCCCTGCCAAAGCTCCAAAAGATCCGGCTATTGGAGCCAGCGTTGTTCCAAAGAGTGCGGTTATTGCCAACACCGTTGGATGGATGTTTTTAAATATCAGGATTTCTCCAAGGAAAATGCCAAGAATTACTGGAAGTGAGTTGAATGGATGCTTTCCGAACGCTGAAAAGCCAACAAGGGTTAGAAGGCCAGCCACAGCAGGACCGTTAACTGGACTTTTCGCTAATGCAACCACAGCCAAACCCATCAGCCCCATGATCCCCATATTGATCAGTGAAACCTCAAAACCCTCAAGCTGGACAAAATCTGTGACAATTCTTCCGT
>JALTMZ010000188.1 GCA_027001105.1 Thermococcus sp. | reverse complement strand
GATTGACCTCAAGCAAAATCTCGTAGGCTTTTCTGATTATCATCTGCCTCGTTCTTTTTGCCCTTAATCTGCCCATACAAACCACCTCATAAATCAATCAGCTCTGCATCAACCTCCCTGCGGAACTCCTTAACCCAGAAAGCCCCTACCTCACGCCACTCGTCGCCGTCTCTGATGAACAGCCTGAAGGCTGGCTGTGTTTCCTTTTCCCTCTTCTCATTCTTAAACAAGTAGGCAGGCTTTTTCCCTAAAATTCCAAAATCTATTTCTCCAGAGAGGAATTTCTTAGCCATACAATCACCCCTCTACCCTAAACTCCTCAACGAGGAAAGTTCCAAACCAACCTTTATGCTGTGGTCTGTAATCCATAACCCCTATTCTCCTTCCCCCTTGCTCAAGAATAACTCTAAGCAACTCAAGGCTCTTCTCGTCGTGCATTTCCTTATCATAGAGGATTGTGAATTCAGCCTCCCAATCAGAAACCTTTGCCCTTGCCCTCAAGATTTTGTTGCCCTGCACGTTCACAGGTCTTACATCGACCTCGTAATCATCTCCACTTATGTACTTGCCATTTCTTTTGAGGGGAATGAACTCTGGAGTTATGCGTATTGTCCCAGCAAAAGCCTTCCAAGCGGGAATTCTGCCTATCTTCATGCCCTTTGCGGATTCGAGAATCATGCTGTAGATGTGCTGATCGTAGAGGCACATCACTTCCTTCCCATCAATTACAGTCGTGTACTTGTGGGCATCCGCATACTCCCTGTTTGTGGGCATCTTTCTTGACGTTCTTCCTCTCCTCTCCAACTCTTCATCCACAATCTTATGCATCAAAAGGGGAGTCATGCCCCTTATTCTCACATACACCTTACCAAACAGTTCCTCAAACTCCAAGATTTCACCTCCTTTATTTTTCCTCACCAAACGGTGAGCGTGATTTTTCAATTCTTATCTACCATACCTCACCATACCAGACTCGACCATACCTCACCAGACCGAACCCCACTCAACCGAATCATACCGAACCACACCCCAAACTACCTCGCAGAACTCAGAGCTGTAAGCTCAAGCCTCTCTCTGAGCAAGTGGTAAGCCTTGACAGCCAGCTCCCTGATCTTATTATCTCCGAGCGGGATCAGGTCAGCTTCAAGCAGGTCTATGAGTTGCTTCAGAAGGTGCTCTACCGAAGGGGCATTCATTATCTCTTGATCCACCTCTTCCACATCCACAGACTCGCCCTCGCTCTTCAGCTTCTTTTCGACCGCCTTCGCCGTTATCGCTTTGAGGTAAATCTTCTTGCCTGTTGGAAGAGTTATGGTTCTCGCCTTGTACTTCTCAAGCTTGTCAAGCGGGATTTTAACGATCTCACTTATCTTCTCCTTATCAAATCCCATTTCCTCAAGCTTGTCTATAATCCTCACCTTATCCTGAATCGAGAGGGGTTTTCCGTGTGTAACGTTCAGCTTTACAGCTTCTGCAAACAGCTCTTTTCTCGTTTTCACACTCTTCACAATCGCCTTTACCTCATGTATCCCGAGGAGCTGTAGAGCCTGAACACGATGCCACCCGTCTATGAGATAGTACTTCCCCCTCATTTCTCCAACAACAACTGGAGGGAAGATGTCTCCCATCTTCATTGCTTGTGAATACGTGTATGCAGTCATCCAAGATGTCTTCACTCTCGGGTAGAGTTCCTCATCCAAAATCAATTCTGAAATATCCAGAACCTCCTCTCTATCTCTCAAACAATCACCCCCTTTCGTTTTTGAAGAAGATCTCACCTTTTTCAACAAGCCTTTTAACAGCTTCTTCAACCCTTTCAGACTCAACACTCCAGCCGAGCTTTCTCAAATACTCGCAGAACTGGATGACAAAACTTTCCTGAGAGTCGAAATCGCCTCTACAAGAGTGATAGTAGTCGAGAATGTAGCTCACGAGCTCAGCCTGAGAGAGATCTGGTGGGTTGTTGCCGTTTGTTTCGAGTTTCGCCATGTCAAATTCCTCTATGCTCATCTGTGTTTCCTGCTCAGATTCTTCTTCCTCCTTGATTCTGATGCCGAGCCAGACACGCTGAGAAACTCCCGAAACCCTTTTCTTAGCCCTCTTAGCTTGAGGAACAACTCTCTGAAACTCCTGACTGAAACGGATCTTGTCCATTGCGTGAAAGTTGTTCTCCTCACAGAAGAGGGCATAAGCACTGTACAGCTCATCATTTGTAACAAAACTCTGTGGATCCAACACTATCTTCTTTTTTGCAAAAGCATAAGCACTGTTGGCGGAACACATCCAGTCTTCTTTCAGCTTCTCCATCGTGTCTGTGACAGTGATCCCCATTTCCTCAATTCGGGTCATTGCATGAAGAACCCTGTTCAGAAATCCTGAGAGCTCTTCCTCAGTTAAAAGCTGGTCGAGGAAACTCGGGTTTCGGGAGAAGGTGTTGGGGAATTCTATGAGTATCCACCTTCTCCAGAAGGCTTCCGTTTTATCGGTCACCTCAGGAAGTTTGTTTGCAGAAAAAATGAGAAGAGCCTTGTTCTCGAACTCGAAAGCGTCTTTGAACTTCCTTTCAACCGGCATTCTGTCTCCAGTAACGAGCATTTTGAAGAACCCTGTGTACTTTATCGGCTTTTCTGGAATATCTGCTGAGATGTTGGCGAGCTTTCCAACCAGCATGCTTCTTTTAAACTTATCACTCGCTAAATCCTGCAATGTTACATCACTGACGTTCTCCTTTCCGAGGAAATGGGTTATGAGTTTGAGATATGTTGTCTTACCATTTGCACCACCGCCGATGAGCATGTAAGCGACCTCATAGTTCTTGTCAAGCAAGCAGAGAGCCGGGATCTCATACAGGACCTTCCTGTCATCACCCCCAACAACACTCTCAATAAACCTGTCAATCCTAGGGCATTCTGCTTGGGGATCGTATTTCACTGGCAAGCGGTAAGTGTAGCCGTAAACTGGGCTGTTCGGGAGCAGGAGATACTCCTC
>JALTMZ010000187.1 GCA_027001105.1 Thermococcus sp. | reverse complement strand
ATATAACGCAAAGGAGATGGTTATCATGAAAGAAAAGATGATCTATTTTCTTCCTCACACACACTGGGATAGAGAATGGTATCTGCCTTTTCAGATATTTAGGGCAAGACTCCTTCATGTAATAGACGTGCTTTTAGAGATGCTTGAGAAATTTCCAGAATTTAAGTTTAATCTGGATGGTCAGGTAATAGCCCTTGAGGACTACTTGGAGATAGAAAAGGATCCCCAGAAAACTGAAAACTTATTTTCAATGATTCGCAATGAAAGAATCTCAGTGGGGCCATTTTATGTTCTTCCAGATGAGTTCCTAATTTCTGGGGAAACCTTTATCCGAAACTTCCTCATTGCACAGAGAGTTTTGGAAGAACTGTCTTTGCCCTCAATGAAAGTTGCATATCTCCCTGATATGTTTGGGCATTCTGCGTATGTGCCGACTTTAATAAGAGGGCTTGGGATGGATTCCGTCCTTATATGGCGTGGTGTGGGAGATAAGTGTCGTGATACGGAGTTCATATGGAAGGGACCAGATGGAAGCGAGGTTCTTTGCATAAACATAATAAGAGGTTATTGGAATTTAGGAGTTCCTCTCCGTGATTATCATGAATTTAAGAGAATGGTGGAAAAAGAAGTTGAGTTTCTGTTCAAACACTCTCCGAGCGGTCACATACTCTTAATGGCGGGAAATGATCATAGATTCCCCTTTCCCCTGTTACCAGACTTCGTTAGAAAGTTGAATTCAGAGGGCTTAAAGTGCAAAATTGTAACTCTCGATGAATATGTTCAAATTTTGCAGAGAATGGAACTCAGCTTGAAGAAAATAGAGGGAGAAATGCGTGATCCGAAATATGCCCCAATACTTAAGGATGTTGCTTCAGCTCGTATCCATCTTAAGCAGAGGAGTCATCTAATAGAAAAAGAACTTGTGAGCATTGTCGAGCCACTGAGTGCCATTGCATATATTTATAGTCTGCCGCTGGATTCAGTTCTGGATTTGTTGTTCTATGCATGGAAGCTCTTTTTGAAAACACTTCCTCATGATGACATATGTGGATGCAGCATTGATCAGGTTCACAAAGAAATGGAAGTGCTCCAAGATCAGGTTCTTCAGCTCATTAAAGTCATAAAATTAGAGCTTGTGAATAGGATAGCAGGGACATTATTGGAAAATGAGACAGAAAATGGAAATCTTCAGCTTTTTGTATTCTCACCCTTTGAAAGGAAAACAAGGACGGTAGTTGAGAAGGAACTCTACATGCCTGAAGAACTTCCGGAGAATTTACTTGAACGATTAGTGGTCGTGGAAAATGGGAAAAAACTGCCAACAGTTGTTGAATACATAAAAGAGAGGGTCTTTGATGGAATACAGGTTTTGAGTAATACCTTTGAGGAAGAATACATTGCAAGATTTCTCACGGAGGAGGCACCTCCTCAGCTGAAAAAGGGAAAAGTTGTAAAAATCAAATTTGAGGCGGAGCTTCCGCCAATGGGCTTCAAAATATTTAATATTGAATTTGACAGCGGAATCCTTAGACCAAAGGAGGTATCAAAGACTGTTATCGAAACGGCATTCCTTAGAGTTAACGTCAATAAAGACGGCACGTTAACAATTGAAGATAGGAGAACAGGTAGGGTGTACAGAAACCTCTTCTTCCTTGAAGATGCAGAAGATGTGGGCGATGAGTACAACTACTCCCCCTCAAAAAACCCTGAAATAGTAACAACTCTTGGACAGAAGGCTAAAATTAAACGCATAACGGAAGATTCCATTGCATTTTCCGTGGAGGTTGAACATGAGCTTAGACTGCCAGAATCTTTTGACTTTGAGAGGGAAAGAAGATCTGAGAAGAAAGTCTCAATGCCTGTTAATATCACATACGTAATTTACAAGAGGAGTCCAAGGGTTGACATTAAAATTGAATTTGAGAATATCGCAAAGGATCATAGACTGAGAGTGCATATCCCACTTCCAGTGCGCGTGGAAACAAATATATCAGATGATTACTTTGGTCCAGTGACAAGGCGCAACAAGATTGAGATTCCAGAGGATCTTTCCCAGTATTCTGAAGTCCCTGAGTCAAGGTATCCAATGCAGAACTTTGTTTACATCGCGGATGATACTGGTGGAGTTGCTATCTCTACAAGGGGGCTTAAGGAGTATGAAACAATACAGAAAGATGGAGAAGTTGAAGTTGCTCTTACATTACTGAGAAGCGTTGGTATGCTCTCCAGACCAGGACTACTAACTCGGAATGAGGATGCCGGTCCTTCATTTTTAACACCCGGGGCACAGTGTCTGGGGAAGCATATTGCAGAATTTTCATTATGGTTCACAGATAAACATAACTTGATTGAAGCTTACAATTTTTCCAGAAGGTATCAGATTTTCCCTCCGGTATTTTCCATTAGAGGAATAAGGGAAACAGAGGTTTCACTCTTAAGTTTAGAGCCAGAGTGCCTTATTTTGAGTTCGTTCAAAGTATCTGAAGATGGGAATGGTACTATAATCCGATTTTATAATGTGAAAGACGTGGATGTTGATGGAACTGTAAAACTGGGATGGGTTCCTAAAAAGGTTTGGCTTGCAAACATGGCAGAGAAACCGATCAAAAAGATCAAAACCAATGGAAATATCATTAAACTAAAAGTCGGAGCGAATGAGGTAATAACTCTCAAGGTAGTTTAAAAATTGTTTATTATTGGGGGGTGGAGTCGAATGCCAGATCTTGATGAGATAGATAAGAAAATTTTACTTTTATTAAAAGATAACGCAAGAATGTCACTCACAGATATTGCCAAAAAAGTCGGGTTGAGTGTAATGGGAGTTAAAAACAGGATAAGAAAGCTTGAAGAAAAAGGAATAATTGAAGGTTATTCGGCAAATATAAACCTTTCAAGACTTGGATATGATATCATGGCATTCGTTGAAATAAGCGTGGAGGCAAGAGTGAGAAGAGAGGTTGCAGAGGCACTGCAAAAGCGTAAGGAAGTTGTAGAGCTATATGAGGTCACAGGGACATGCGATTTTATGGCCAAAATCGTTGTCAGGAACATGGAGGAGTTAAGAGAATTTCTGGCAATCACTTTGGCTAAGATGGAGGGAATTATATCAACTCAGACATTGCTTATAATTAGGAATTACAGAATTAAGTTTGACAAGTTATTGTAGGTAGGGGTGATCGGAGTGAAGGGGATCATGGCATTTCTTTTTATAAAAACTCAACCTAAGAATCGACAGGTTCCTGTTGAAGATGAAATATCCAGGATGAAGGGAGTTTTGCATTTATATGAGGTTCTTGGGGAATACGACATGTGTGTGCATGTTCATGCTGAAACGAGGGAGGAGCTTTCAAATTTGCTTTACAATATCTCAACTGTTGAGGGAGTTAAAGAAATTACTACAATAATCATATCTAAGAGGATTAAATGAAGTCTCAATATTTCTTGGCTTAAGTTAAATTTTAAATTTAACATCGAAAACCTCAGTAAATTGCATGTTCTCTACTGAAGATATTCCAAAAACTGGATATTTGATGGACAGAGAGATTCCTTAAAGAATTTTGATCTACGTATATCTACCTTTAAGTGCAGGAATGTTCTACAGTGTGGTTTAAATTTTAAAGACAATTCTTATATATTGTTTGTATCTTAAACCGGCATGAGGTGTTCACAATGGATGATATGCTGGCTGCTGTTCTGTACGCAAAATGGGATCCAAAACCCGAATATAAGCCCACTCCAAAGGACATTGAAGGCAAATTGACATACCTTGGGGGGCTTGTTTGGAGGTATCCTGAACTTAGGGTGGAGCGCAGACCAATTCCAAAGATCAAAGAGGACGAAGTTCTGATAAAGGTTAAAGCATGTGGCATATGTGGGTCTGATATACACATGTACGAATCCGATGAGGATGGCTATATTCTCTATCCAGGGCTTACAGCATTTCCGTGCGTTCTCGGACATGAATTTTCAGGTGAAATTGTTAAGGTTGGGGAGAAGGCATACAATCAGTGGGGAGAAAAATTTGAAGTTGGAACACCAGTAACAGCTGAGGAGATGGTATGGTGTGGCTATTGCAGACACTGTAGGGATGGTTATCCAAATCACTGCATCAACCTCCAAGAAATTGGATTCAGCAGAGATGGTGCTTTTGCTGAATACATTGCTGTTCCCGCAAGGGTTGTCTGGGAGATAACAGAAATTGTAGAAAGATACGGGGAGAAAAAAGGTTATGAAGCTGGAGCATTAGTTGAACCAACCTCTGTTGCGTACAATGGAATCTTTGAAAGGGGAGGAGGTTTCAGACCGGGGGCATACGTGGTTGTATTTGGCGCTGGTCCTATAGGACTGGCAGCTGTTGCGCTATCCAAAGCTGCAGGAGCTGCCAAGGTTATAGCAGTTGAGATCGCAGAAGCAAGACAAAAGTTAGCAAAGGAAATGGGTGCGGATGTCGTTATTGACCCAACTAAAATAGATTCGGTTTCCGGAAAAATACTTGAAGTCACACATGGAGAAGGCGCTGATATGTATGTGGAAGCTGCCGGGGCTTTCCCAAAGACATGGCCAGCAATTGAAGAGACAATATGGAACGGTGAAAAAGTTAACGCAAAAGTCGTTGCCATTGGAAGGGCTGTAACACATGTTCCTCTTCAATTTGAAGTTCTGCAGGTTAGAAGAGCGCAGGTTTTTGGAGCCCAGGGGCATTCTGGACATGGAATCTTCCCAAGTGTTATTAATCTGATGGCATCCGGAAAAATTGATATGACAAAAATAGTGACCCACAGGTTCAAACTTGAGGATGCAGCTGAAGCATTGAAATTTGCGAGTGAGCAGAAAAGCAACATCGGGAAGGTTTTGATAAAGCCCTAACATCGTTTTTATTCTTTTTTGAGCTTCAGATGTTTGCTAAATGGAGGTGTAAAAATGTCACGCGAAATTCCAAAAGATTTAACATTTGAGAACACTCCAGTTGGAAGGCTGGAAAAACACATATGGACTGCAAGTGAAGAAGAAATAGACAGAATTTTGGAGGAATTTGGAATTCCCAGTCCGCCAGAACTGGCTAAGCCCGGTGTTTACATTCAAACAACCCCGGGATACAGGGTTTTTGAAGAAGTCAGACAGTGTGATGTTGTGTTGATTCCTATTGGAAGTACGGAATTTCACGGCAACCACTTACCTTCGGGGACAGACACCCTCTATGTTACCCAGATAAGTGAAGCCGTGAGGAGATACATGAAGAAAAAAGGAAAACCCGTAGCAATAACCTGGCCAATAAACTATGGCTCCCATCCTTGGCACCATTACGGAATGCCTGGAACAGTGATAATTGAGGAGGACCACCTGAAGGATTATATAATTGATGTCATGCTGGGACTTTGGAACCTCGGCTATAGAAAGCAGATACTCATAAACAATCACGGTCACTTCTGGGTTCTTGAATCTGCTATTCAGGAATTTATGAAAAAGTATCAGCTGCCGGGGATATACATTGCTCTTGATTGGCACAGGGCGGCAGGAAAATTCTTCCGAACCAAAGAAAGAGGAGGAGAATTTGAAACAGACTTTGTTCATGCGGATGAGGCTGAAACGTCAATAGCCCTGCTTCTCTTCCCAAAAGAGATGGTTGATATGGACAAAGCAGTTGATACTACTCCAAGGGCTTATCTACCGGATGGTCACTTTGATAAAGCTGTGGATGGCTTGCTGAGACCAATGAGATGGAGCAGTGCTGAGGGTCATATTCCAATTGAGATAGTAAATACTCCTGAGGGAGTTGTTGGAAAAGCCACGCTCGCTGATGCAAAAAAAGCAAAACGAGCTATAGCATTTATACTTAAATACTTGGAGCTACTGATTGACCAAATTCTTGAGAAATTCCCACCTGGAGAGGTTCCGCCAGTGGAAGAAGTGACCTTTAGAACAAGAGAAGAGATGGAAGATTATCTCAAGCTTCCGGGAGATGAAGGATGGAAACCCGTTTACGGGCTCGTAAAGAGATTGGGAGGGAAGGGCTGATCTTCGTTTTTTACCTATATCGTTGGGGGGTCTGAATTGAAGGCTCTTGTTAAATACGCCAAAGGCCCTTGGAATATTGAGCTTAGAGATGTTCCAGAGCCCAAAAGCCGGGAAGGGTATATAATTGTTGATGTAAAAGCTGCGGGAATATGCGCCTCTGATCTGCTGATAATCCATGATAAAGGCCATCCTTATGAGCCTCCAATTATTCTGGGTCACGAGTTCTCAGGAGTTGTCGCTGAGGACAAGGGAGAGTGGAAAAAGGGTGATAGGGTTACCTCCCAGACGACATTTTCCACTTGTGGAAAGTGCTATCTGTGCAAATCTGGCTATCCTCAACACTGTCCAGAGAAAAAAGTGATAGGCATAAAAGCGAATGGAGCATTCACTGAAAAAATTTTGGTCCCGGTGAGCGGTTTGCACAGAATACCAAAAAACATGAGCTTTGAAGAAGCAGCCATTACAGAGATCGGGGCTGACGTTGTTTACGCTTTGAATGAGAGAGCAAACCTGCAACCTGGGGAATTTGTAGTTATTTTCGGTCCTGGAGCTGTTGGATTATTTGCTGTCCAAGTGGCTAAAGCAACGGGAGCTGAAGTTGCCATAGTTGGCACAAAGATTGAAAGGGATGAATACAGGTTGGAATTGGCTGAAAAGCTTGGGGCTGATCATGTATTGTATGCCGAAGAAGATCCAGTTTCAGAAGTAAAGTATTTAACAAATGGTAAAGGAGCTGATGTCGCCTTTGAAGCAAGCGGTGCTGCTCCAGCGGTTCTCCAAGCTTTGCAAATAACAAGAAATCTTGGAAGGATAATAGCCTTTGGAATCCCCAAGGGTAGTGTAACTGTTCCGTGGAACATGATTGTTTTTAAGGCAGTGGAGGTGATCTTCCATTTGTCCTCTTCGTGGACATCTTGGGAAAAGATTCTTTATCTAATGAGGGAAGGAAAAGTGAAAACAAAACCATTAATATCCAAACCTTTTAGGCTTGAAGACTGGGAAAAGGCGATTAGAGAAGCTGAGACCGGGTTTAGTCCAAGGGTTATTCTAAAGCCGTGATCAGAGGTAGTATATCATGAAATTCGTGATAATGAACAGAAAGGATAATGTTGCAACTGCAATAGTGCCATTGAAAAAGGGAGAAAAAGTTGTGGTTGGGGGCAGAGAAATAATTCTGCTTGAAGACATCCCCCAAGGACACAAATTTGCTATTCGGGACATAAATGCTGGTGATTTCATCATTAAATACGGGGAAATTATTGGAATCGCTACGAGGAACATAAAGGCTGGTGAATATGTACACATTCATAATCTCAGGAGCAGATATCAGGGGGCGATGAAATGAAGTTGGGTGAGATAAAAGGCTGGAGGCGAGAGAATGGGGACTTTGGGATAAGAAATCACATCGTAGTTCTCTCCTCGGTGGCATGTGCAAACCATGCAGCTCTGGAAATTGCGAGGAGAACAGGAGCAATCCCGATAATTCAAGAAGAAGGCGCTTGTGGGATGTTTGGGGAAGATAGGAAGCGGTTTTTGAGGTGCATGGCTAACGTTGGCTCTCACCCAAACGTTGCATGGACATTAGTGGTAGGTCTCGGGTGTGAAGGCATCGATGCTCATCAACTTGCTGATGAAATATCTAAGAGGGGTAGAAATGCAGAATCGTTGTTGATCCAAGAACTTGGCATGGATAAGACAGTGGAGAGAGGTGTTGAACTTGTAAACAGAGCAAAGGAAAATCTAACTCCGCGGAGAGAGACTGCTGGAGTTGAAGAGCTCGTTATTGGCTTGAAGTGCGGGGCATCTGACTACACTTCTGGCTTAATCTCAAACCCTTCTGTTGGAAAAGCCGTGGACATTCTTATAGAGCATGGTGGAACTGCCATAATTACGGAGAGGCTTGAACTTGTTGGAGCCGAGCAAATCTTAGCAAGAAGGGCTAAAAGTAAAGAGGTTGCTGAAGATTTTCTTAGGAGAATAAAGAAAGCTGTTGAGGATGTTAACAAAAGAGGGGTTGACTGGATAGGATCTCAGCCATCAATGGGAAACATAAAGGGGGGTCTAACGACCATAGAGGAAAAATCTCTCGGTGCAGTAAAAAAGGCCGGAAATGCTCAATTGGAGGGGTGCCTTGATTACGGAGAAAAACCAAAAGGTAGAGGTCTGTACTTTATGGACGGTCCTGGATATGACGTTAAAGCAGTAAGTGGACTAATGTGTGCCGGGAGTCATATAATACTTTTTACAACGGGTTTGGGAACCTATCTTGGTTCTCCAGTCTCACCTGTAATTAAAATAACAGGGAATCCAACTACTGCGAGGAAGCTTCGTGATGCAATAGACGTTGACCTGAGCGTTCTTTTTGAGGAGATAATATCAAAGGATGCTTCTCTTGACGAAATACTTGAAATTGGTGGGAAGATGATACTGGAGGAAATAGTACGTGTTGCAAATGGGAAGCTGACAAAAGCAGAGAAAAGCCAACATATTGAGTTTTCAATTGAACTAACTGGCATAATAGCTTAAGGGGTGTCTAAAATGCCTTCTGCAGTTTCTTTTGGGGAAACGATGATTAGGTTCTCAACGAAGAATTTTGAACGAATTGAACAGGCGAAGGAGTTCGAAGTTAGTATTGGTGGGGCTGAATCGAATTTTGCGATAGCCTTTGCCAGGCTTGGTGGAAGATCCGCGTGGATAAGTAAACTCACCGATAATCCTCTTGGGAGGTTAATAGTCAACCGGATTAGGGAGCATGGTGTAGACGTATCAAATGTTATATGGACAAAGGAATACAGGGTTGGATTGTACTTCATAGAATTTGGCAGAAAACCAAGGGGGATTGAGGTTATTTATGACAGAAAGAACTCAGCGTTTGCTAATATCCAGCCGCATGAAGTAAACTGGGATGTGCTCGCTGAATACGATGTATTTCACACTACTGGGATAACCGTTTCACTGAGCGAAAGTTGCAGAAAGTCCGTGAAAATGGGGATCACAAAAGCAAAAGAATTTGGCACGAAGGTTTCGTTTGATGTTAATTACAGGGCAAAGTTGTGGTCTCCTGAAGAAGCGTTCAAAGCTCTTGACGTGATTCTCAAAGGGGTGGACATACTCATTGTCACAAAGGAAGATGCAAAGAGTGTTCTGCTTGCTGAGGGAAGTTATGAGGACATTGTACGAGAGCTGTATCAAAGATATGGCCCTGAGGTCCTTGTGCTCACCCTTGGTTCTGAAGGAGCAATGGCAATTAAGGATGGAAGGATTTACAGAGTTAAACCTTATCCAATAGAAGTTGTTGACAGGATAGGAGCTGGAGATGCATTTGATGCTGGCTTCGTATATAGGTACTTGGAGAAGCAAGATGTAAAAGAGGCATTAGAATGGGGGATTGCTATGGCAGCATTGGCACATACCATACCCGGTGATCCAGTGTATATAATTAGAGACGAAGTTAGAAGGCTCATTAAAGGCAGAGAGTATTGCGAAATAATGAGGTGATTTTGATGATTGAAGGAATTTTTCCCCCGGTTGTAACACCTTTTAAGGAAGATGAAAGCATTGACGAAGAAAAGTTTGCATCATTTTTGGAGTTTTTGGTTAAGAAAAAAGTTAACGGGCTTTTTCTTCTTGGAACTAATGGAGAAGGGTTCTCACTTGAAAATGATGAGAAAATCAGGATCATGGAAATAGCCGTGGAAGCCGTGCAGGGAAAAGTGCCTGTTATAGCTGGAACTGGAGCAATAACCACAAGGGAAACCATAAAGTTAAGTAAAGAGGCTGAGAGAATCGGAGTTGACGCAATCCATGTGATAGTCCCCTATTATTATCCATTGTCAAGAGAGGGTATCTTGAGGCACTATGCCAAAGTTTCTCAAGAAGTTGATCTTCCAATTCTGATTTATTATATTCCCAGCAGAACAGGAAACAAAATTGATGTAAAAACGCTGTGTGAGCTTGCTAAATTGAGAAACATAATTGGGATTAAAGACAGCTCCAAAGACGTGACATGGTTTTATAATGCTATTATGACTGTAAAAAAGGAGAATCCAGATTTTGTATTTCTGGGTGGCAGTGATGCATTGATATACACCCATTTGGTGTTGGGAGGGAATGGTGCAGTTTCAGCGATAGCAAATGCATTTCCTGAAATAGTGATTAAGTTATACAAGGAGTTTAGGGCAGGAAATTTAGCCAAGGCAAAAGAGATTCAGGATAGAATTTTGATTATAAGACAGATATTGAAGAAATACCCATATCTTTCAGGTATCAAAGCAGCTTTAAAGCTTAGAGGTATTGATATGGGTGTTTTGAGGAGTCCTTTAGTTTTTTTGAGTAAAGATCAATTGCAATGTTTAAGGGAGGAACTGAAAGCTGTTGGGGTTATATAGGGGGTGTTGTTGTGAAAGCTGCAGTATTTAAAGGGGAAGGAAAGCTTGTAATTGAGGATGTTCCAAAGCCTGATTTGAGTAAAGACCTAATTATTCCAAAAAAATACAAACCAAATGAATTTGTAAAAGTCAGAAAAGAAGAGCTTGTCCTTTTGAGGGTTTTAGCAGCAGGAATCTGTGGAACTGACCTGCACATACTAAGCGTCCCCCCAGGACACACTGCCACTCCTGGAGCAATACTTGGACATGAGTTCGTTGGGGAGGTTGTGGACATAGGAAGTGAAGTTGACAACGTTAATGTAGGGGACCTTGTAGCGGTTGATCCAAATATAAAGTGCGGAAAATGCTGGTTCTGTAGAAACGGCTATCCAAACATGTGTCCAGAAATGACGACTCTTGGAATATACGGAAATGGAGGATTTGCGGAATATGCAGTTGTCCCGGCTAAGCAGGTATATGTGCTCCCAAGAGGCATGGATATTGACAAGGCAGTGTTATTTGAACCTCTGACAACGGCAGTTCACAACTGGGAAAAGGTGAATTTAAAGCCAGGAGAGAACATCCTGATATTCGGAGCTGGGCCAATAGGAGCGTTTTTTATTAAACTCGCACAAATTTCGGGTGCCAATGAGATAATAGTCTCCGAACCAAGTTCTTTGAGAAGAGAAATTGCCAGAAAGCTTGGGGCAACAAAGGTTGTTGATCCCATAAATGAAGACGTTGTTGAGATTGTCCACTCAGTCACCAAATATGGGGTTGATGTTGCCATAGATGCAAGCGGAGTTCCGGTTGTCATAGAGCAAGCTGTTAGGGCATTAAGACCCGGAGGTAGGTTGTCCCTCTTTGGCCAGCAGAACATTCATGCCTTTGCAGATAAAGTTAGTTTTACCCTGATGAATCAGAAAGAACTCCATATATTTGGATCATACGCTGCAGCAAAAAGCTTTGATCAGACAATTGAAATACTGAAAAAAAGAGAGAC
>JALTMZ010000186.1 GCA_027001105.1 Thermococcus sp. | reverse complement strand
CTCTTACATACCTGCCTCTGCTTTCAATCTCCTCTATCTTTTCTTTCAGCTCTTGAGCTTTCTCTTCTCCTCTAACTTCCCCATAGCCCTCAAGAACAGCCTCGAAGCCTTCCTCAAACCATTTGTAGTGTGTGCTTTCCATAGCTCTCTTTAGTAGATGTAAATCAACGCCCTGAGCTTCAACAGTGTTATCAAACTCTGCCAGCCCAAAATCTATGAGGTAAATTTTTCCATCCCTTAAAATCATGTTGGATGTTGTCAAATCTCCGTGAACAATACCAGCTTCATGCAGTTTTCCAATTTGTCTTCCAATTTCACGGCAAAGTTTCAAACGTTCCTCTATGGGAATTTCCTCCAAATACTCTTTCAAACGCTCTCCTTCAATGAATTCCATGGCAATTTTCATATCCTTTAAATCGACTTCATATATATGAGGGACATTAACCCCAAACTCTTTAGCCCTGTGTAGGATTCTTGCTTCCCTAACAGTTCTCTCTTTCCTCAGTTTTTGATCAATCTCCTTTATCCTGTACCTTTTTGAAATGCGATGTTTTATAATTACTTTTTCATCACTAAATGGAAAATAAAGCTCTTCAAATTTAGCCAAGTATATCTTTGCTTCTGCTCCCTGCTTTATTAGCTCCATCAACACCACCTGTTTAATCTTTAGCAAGCCTAAAATCCTCAAGGAATTTTTTGTAATCTTTTATTGTTGCTCTTATTGTTATTACATCCTCGATTTTTACTATGAGCATCCCAACATCGCTCTTTATGATAAACTTTGCAGTATCAGCATCATTCTCTTCCAGCTTTTGAAGGGCATATTTAAGCCTGTCTTCAGTGCTTTTCAGCATATCATCTAAAAATGATGCCCGATTTTCAACCTCAATATCCGCTAAATTGTATTCGGCAATCTTTTTAAGCATGGATCTAATGTCGTCTTTTCTTGTCTCGTAAATTTTTACTTCCTCCATATGTCCAACCTCTTTTTTGTTCGTATCTCATGGTTAAATATCTTATCCATCTTCCACATCTTAATTCCTTTGTGATTGCTCTATTAAGTTTGGCTTTTTTCAGACAATTTGACAAAAATTTTAGCTAAAATATGAATTTTTGAACAAAAGTTTTTTATAGAACACTAACGTATGAAGAGCGTATTGAAATCTTAGGAGGAAAAGAAAATGGCACAGCTTGTTGAACAGGGCGGACAGCCAATAGTTATTCTGCCTGAGGGAACCCAAAGGTATGTGGGTAGAGACGCCCAGAGGTTAAACATCTTGGCTGCAAGGATTGTTGCTGAGACCGTTAGAACAACTTTAGGACCAAAGGGAATGGATAAAATGCTTGTCGACAGCTTAGGAGACATCGTTATCACAAACGACGGTGCAACTATTTTGGACAAGATTGATCTTCAGCATCCAGCTGCAAAGATGATGGTCGAAGTTGCCAAGACCCAAGATGAGGAAGCCGGTGACGGTACAACCACGGCAGTTGTCATTGCCGGTGAGCTTTTGCGAAAAGCTGAAGAACTGATTGATCAAAACATTCACCCAAGCATCATCGTCAAGGGCTACACCTTAGCCGTTGAAAAAGCCCAAGAGATACTTGGAGATATTGCAATAAAAGTAGACCCAGAAAATGAGGAGACCCTTATGAAGATAGCAAAAACAGCAATCACCGGTAAGAGTGCAGAATCACACAGAGAGCATTTAGCAAGGCTTGCCGTCGAAGCAGTCAAGCAGGTTGCAGAGAAAAAGGACGGCAAGTTTGAGGTAGACATTGATAACATCAAGATTGAGAAGAAGGAAGGAGAAAGTGTTGAGGAGAGCCAGCTTATTAAAGGTGTCGTGATTGACAAAGAGAGGGTTCACCCAAGGATGCCAAAGAGGGTTGAAAACGCAAAGATTGCACTCATCAACGATGCTCTCGAAGTTAAGAAGACTGAAACTGATGCAAAAATAAATATTACTGCTCCAGATCAACTTTATGCATTCCTTGAGCAGGAAGAAAAGATGATTAAAGACATGGTTGACCAGATTGTTGCCACTGGTGCAAATGTTGTATTTGTCCAGAAGGGTATTGATGATCTTGCCCAGCACTATTTGGCTAAGGCTGGAATCTTGGCAGTGAGAAGGGTCAAGAAGAGCGACATGGAGAAGTTAGCAAAAGCAACAGGAGCAAAGATCGTCACAAATGTAAAAGACCTGACTTCGGAAGATTTAGGTTATGCCGAGCTCGTTGAAGAGCGCAAGATCGCTGGCGAGAGCATGATCTTTGTCGAGGGCTGCAAGAATCCAAAGGCAGTGACAATCCTCATCAGGGGTGGAACAGAACACGTCATTGATGAAGTGGAAAGAGCCCTTGAAGATGCCGTTAAAGTCGTTAAGGATGTTATGGAAGACGGAGCAATTCTCCCAGGAGGAGGCGCAACTGAGATTGAGCTTTCTATCAGGCTTGATGAGTACGGAAAGCAAGTCGGGGGAAAAGAGGCTTTAGCAATTGAGGCATTTGCTGAGGCACTTAAAATAATCCCCAAGACATTAGCAGAGAACGCTGGGCTTGACACAATTGATGTGCTTGTTAAGGTTATCAGCGAACATAAGACTAAAGGTAAAGCAATTGGAATTGATGTCTTTGCTGGTGAGCCTGCTGATATGCTTGAGAGGGGTGTTATTGAGCCTGTGAGGGTTAAGAAGCAGGCAATCAAGAGCGCAAGCGAGGCAGCAATCATGATCCTCAGAATCGACGATGTCATAGCAGCAAAGAGAGTTAAGAGCGAAGGCTCCGGACAGGGAATGGAAGGCATGGGTGGAATGGGCGGCATGAATATGATGGGCTGATGCTCATCTGTTGTTTCTTTTTCTATATCCTAATTATCTTTGCTATTTTGATAATTAATGACTCACAACATAACACTAAATTTTTGTAGAAGAAAGAGTATGTTGCCCGCCCGTAACTCCCGCCTTCACTGAAGCCATAGAACGGCATTCTCAAGCGGGTTAAC
>JALTMZ010000185.1 GCA_027001105.1 Thermococcus sp. | reverse complement strand
TTTTACAATCGGTATGTTTGGTGTCACAGGCTTAACATCAGGGTCATCACTCTTTAAATCACCTGAGTATACTATACCCGGTCCTTCAGCCTCTAAGCTTAAAGTGACAGTATATTCATCAAGCTCAAGGGCATCAAGCTCAAACCTGTCATATGGAGTGGTGAGGGGTATCATAGCCAAGCGGTGGGCTATAATCTCATCAAAAAGGGCTGAATCGTTCTCATAGAACTCAACCTCATCAACTGCAAAAGTCGGAACTTCTCCGATTATCACCCTTCTCAGTGCATTTGCAAAAGCTGCATCAACGCCCTCTAAGATAAAGCGAATTGCATCTTCCCTTTTTTCAAGAACTTTGATTTTCATTTTTCTCACCAAAAAAGAAGTTGTAAAGAAAGCTAAACCCTTCTACCCCTACGACCGCCCTTGGGTCTTGTACCGTCGTGAGGTATTGGTGTTACATCCTCAACGCGACCGATCTTGAGACCAGCCCTGGCTAAAGCTCTAATTGCTGCCTGAGCACCAGGTCCAGGTGTTTTGCTCTTACTTCCTCCAGGGGCTCTAACTTTAATGTGAACACCAACAATACCCTTCTCCAAAGCCTCTTCAGCTGCCCTCTTGGCAGCGATCATTGCTGCATACGGAGATGGCTCATCCCTGTCTGCCTTAACAACCATACCACCGCTCCATCTTGAAATTGTTTCTGCACCTGTGAGGTCTGTTATGTGAATTATGGTGTTGTTGTATGAGGAGTAAATGTGAGCAACTCCCCATTTCTCCTTCTTCTTAATATTTACCTCTTCACTCATTGAGCCTCACCCGCCTGCTTAGCCTGCTCAATAACAACCCTCTCGGGGTGTGACTCCTTAGCAAAAGGTGAGGTCTTTGCATAGGTTATACCATCTTCCTCTTCTCTGAGAACGAGGTAGCTTGGTGACCTGATTATTTGCCCGTTGACCTCTATGTGCCCGTGAACAATGAGCTGTCTTGCCTGTTTAATTGTCCTTGCGAGTCCCTTCTTATAAACAAGTGTCTGAAGTCTTCTCTCTAAGATGTCTTCAATTGTAAGTGAGAGAACGTCATCCAACACTGCATTTTCTGGAAGGAGTCCAAGTCTTGCTAATCTCTGAAGGAGCTGCTGTCTCTCAATCTCTGCCTGCTTTCCTCTTGCTGCGAGCAATCTTCTTGCCCTTCTTCTGAACTCCTTAAGCTGAGTCTCATGCTTCCAAAGCTCTTTCTTGTTTTTGAGAGCATACTTCTTCATCAAAACTCTCTCTCTGTCAAGCCTTTCCTTAATCCATGGATGAGAGGGAGTCTCATACTTCTTCCTTTGTCTCTTAGGGTCTCCCATTTATATCACCTCACTTCTTCTTTCTCCTTACACCGACTGTTGTTCCTCTTCTGAAGTTTGACCTCGTTCTCTGTCCTCTCAATGGCAAGCCAAGCTCGTGTCTAATGCCTCTGTATGCCCTGATTCTCCTGAGCCTGTTGATGTCCTCACGCCATGCCATGACAAGCTTTGCACCAATGAGGTGCATGTCCCTTCCAGTCTCGTAGTCCTTTGGTCTGTTTACTGCCCAAGGTGGGATTCCGTGCTTAACTGGATCCTCAAGGATTTCCTCAATGAGCTTAACCTGCTCGTCTGTTAGATAACCTGCCTTCTGAAATGGATCTAATCCAGCAACTCTGCACACCATCGTGGCAAAGTTTATGCCTATTCCTTTTATTCCTGTGAGCGCCCATCTAAGTTGCTTATTCCCATCCAAATCGACTCCCGCAACACGAACGATGTGTCTGAAATCTGCCATTATAACTACACCTCCAGCTTCAATCCTTCAAAGAGGATTTTGGCGCCGGGACGGGGATTTGAACCCCGGCGGGCAAACGCCCACGGGCTCTCAAGGCCCGCGCCATCCCAGGCTAGGCGATCCCGGCATACACCCTATAACCACTCCCTTTAGCTAATTCTCTCACATCCTTAAAGGTTTGCTCCATTAGGGCTTTAATAAACTTTGCGCCCTGATTAGTTCTTATCACCAGCTGGAGCAGGCCTCCATCGTAGAGATGCTTGGGAGCATTTATAACTATTTCCCTCAAAACTTCCTTGCCAGCATGCACTGGTGGGTTTGTAATTATGCTGTGAAACTTTTCTCCTCTGACGGGTTCATAAAGGTTGCCCCACCTAACCTCGGCATTCTTCACATTGTTGATTTTTAAGTTTTTCTTTGCTATGCTTACTGCTCTCCTGTTAATGTCAGTCATGACAACGTAATCAACGAATTTAGATACCACAATGCCAATTGCACCATACCCACAGCCTAAATCCAAAACACGCCAGTCTTTTTCGAGGATAGCATTTTCAACCAATAACCGAGTGCCTTCATCATATTTACCAAAAGAGAAGACTCCGCTCGCTGTAATGAACTTAAAATACTGTCCTCTAATAAATATCTCAATTGTCTTGGTTTTTAGTGGAACATTGGGATTTTCGGAATAGTAGTGGCTCATAGTTGAAGATTCGTTGAGGGGGTTTAAAAATGTGAGTCATGCCCAAGGGTTCCCAGCCAATTATGCCTTTGAACCTCGCCCAAACCACAGCAAAACCGTCGCAATAACCACCGCAAGCCATATCCACCCAGCCGCCCCCAAATAAGCTAACGGAATGCTTTCGTTGTGAGTTCCCCAGACGAGGAAGCCCATGAGCATCATGAAGACTGCCATCTCCAGCTGGATTCTCCACGAAATCCTGCCACGGCCCGTGAATGAGTCCCTGAAGGCAAAAAGCAGAAAGAGGTAGACGATTCCCCCGATTATTCCGGCATATGCACCCCACTCAAGGAGTGCCATTTGTCCCACCTCCGCATAATGAACACCGCTAGAGCGATCCCAAAGAAAAGGAAAACCAAAAGGGAATAGGCAGCAAAGCAGCTTCTGGATGAGGGTAAACAGAACAATCCAGGCAATCCAAAGGAAATTGCAATGACCCCAAGGAGCAACATGGAAACGAGAGTGAACCTCGTAAGCCTTTTGGCCGAGAGAATGGAGTGAATCGTCAACAGTAG